>PLUZ01000181.1 GCA_003162995.1 Methylocapsa sp.
AGGTTCACGTATCCGTCGGTGGTGCTGACGGTGACGAAGCGCTGAGCGCGGGTCCTCGCTATTGGGGAGCGCGCGGATTCTGTGCAGGATTATAAATCACCTGAAGCTGAAGGTCATTGTACCAGGTGACGTTGCCATTGTTGTCCTTCGGCAGACTACTTGGAAAGTCCAGTATGGGTCCAGCGAGGATGAACCCGAAATTGGCGTGACTATTGGTGGCCCAAGCTCTGGCCTGCGTACTTACGTCCACGGAACAGTTTGGCTTTATGAGCGGCCCGCACGATGGCAGCGAGACGGGGTTGTCGAAATTCCAAAAATATGGACCATTTGATCCGGAGCTTGTTCCCGTGGACATCCCAAGCGTTGTGGCGTTGCTGACGGGGGGGATTTGGGTGTTTACTCCGCCGTTCTCCGCGATCGATTGCGCGACGTCGAAATTCAGCGTGGCATCGACAATGCTGTCGAACTCACCGAGGTCGAACGCCACCTGTCCCCGGTAGAGCGTCTGTTGTTGCTCCTCACATGGGAAGGGTTGGGCACCTTGGTCATAAATATCCTCGAAACCGGAATAAATCTCGCTCGGCCCGAGCGGTTCCGGCCCCAGCCCATTCAGGAACAACCCTTGGCCAGGGAGAGGCACGCTGCACCACGCATTTTGCGAGTACCAATATTGGTAACTTCCATTGATCTGCGACGGAGACAGTGTGACGGTCTTGAGCGTTATCGGAGTGCGAGGACATCCCGCAAGCAACAGTCCTAACACTATGGCGATGAGCGCGGGCTTCACTTCTCTGCTCCCCCCGTGCGGAGACCTCTTTGGGCCTTTGCCAGTGCTATGAGGGCGGAGATACGGTCTTTGAAGGCACCTGAGCGGACTTCCTCGGCAACATGTTTATAAGCAGCCGCGCGCTGGACCGCAGTCCGCATTATCCCGTGGGTCAAATCGGAAAGGTCCAATTTCCACTCGCCGTTTTCTTTGACGGCGGTAAAGGTGTCTTCTTCGGTTGCAGTCTGGTCGCCGAAATTCTTGGTGATCGTTTTCAACCGCAGCCGCACTTCCTTTGGCGTCTTCTGCTCCACTCCCACCAGGTCGATAGCCACAAATCGCGCCAATACTGCCTTGCGGTCCGCAATTGGGAATCGCGCGGCCCCGCCGAGCAGCCCTATGCCGAAGCTCTCGTCGAGAGCGGTTGAAAAATCCTTCTGCGCTAGGGTGAGCTTGGACCCCATCGCCTCCGCCTCCGCCATTGCATGGCGTGTGTTAGCGCTCATCGCGGCGAGGAAACCTTTTTGGTCGCTGTCGTGAGCGGTTTGGGACAGCTCTTGCACCAATTCTCCAGGAGCGCTCGCAGCAACTGCTGGGCTGGTAAGCGCAACCAATGATGCCAAAAACACGTGAATTCGCATCATCGTGCCCTCTATGGTGTGAGAGACTTCGACGCCTTCAATTGCAATTTGAGCTAACGTTTGTGGTTCAGAAAAAAGTCTTGTGCTCGTTGCTCAGCAACGTGCAACTTTTCCATCGGTTCCGAAGAAATGACGTTTTACTGGATGCCTGATGGTTTTTGTGATGCAACATGGATCACTCGCTGAATGCCTGTCCATCAATGCGCCAGCCGCTCCAGCAAATCCCGCACATGGACTTGGTCGGATTTGTAATTGCCAGTGAGCGTGTACATCACGAGATTGACGCCGCCACGCAGGGCGAGCTCGTGCTGGCGGTCGCCGCCCGGCACCAGCGAATAGAGGCTTTCGCCATCAGGGTCGCTCGCCCAGCCCGCCGCGAGATCGTTGGCGGTGATGATGACTGGCGAGACGCTGTCGCCGGCGCGGGCCGGACGCAGGCCGCCATCGGCGGGCGGCGGCGGCAGCGCCTCGATCCAGGTCGCGCCCGTCGTATAACGGCCGACAAAACCATCGATGAGATAGAAGGTTTTCGTCACAACATGATCGGCCGGAACGGTTTCGAGTTCCGGCACATCGACGCCATCAAGCAGAGTGCGTAGCCATTTGGTTTCCGGCGTCGGCGGGCCATCGGGACGCGCTGTGAGCGCGTCGCGCGTGTCGAAAATAATCGTGCCGCCTTGCTTCATGAAAGCGGCGACCTTGGCGACAGCTTCGCGTGGCGGCTGTGGTTTTGCCGCGACGACCGGCCAATAGAGCAGGGGATAAAAGCTTAATTCGTCGCGCGCGGGATCAATCGCGGCCGGATCGCCGGGCGAGAGCGACGTGCGCCGCGCGAGCACGCGCGAGAGGCTGGCCAAGCCCTGCCTGCTCACTTCGTCGACCTTCGCGTCGCCACTCACCACAAAAGCGAGCCGCGTCTTGAGCACCGAGGCAAGATCTGGCGAAGGGACGCTTGCGGCGGCGGGCTCGGCCGCGAGCCGCGTTGGCGTGGCCTCTAGCAGGAGCGAACCAGCGGCAAGGATAATGAAAGAAGCGAGGGCGCCCCGGGCAGGCTTGCGCAAACCTCCGGAAAGCCACAGCGAGGCCAAACAATCGGCGGTGAACAAGAGAAACGCCATGGCGATGAGCCAGGGCCGCAGATCGACCGGGCCAGTTTCGCTCAGGGGCTCCGTGATGAAGCCAAAGCCGGAATAATCCGCCGGTTCGAGGGTTTCTTGCGGTCCCAAGGCATTGACGGCGACAAGCCCATCGGGCGGACCATAAAAGCCCGGCGGAAGTTCGGGCAAGGCTGCGCCTTCAAACCCGGCTGGGATAGCGATTGCATCAGGTGGCGGCGGCCCCAGTACCCCAAAACCGTCGAGGGTCCGGTTTGGCGAGAGGGCTGCCTCTTGCTGGGCCTTCGTGCTGCCGGCTGCTTGCGTGTCCGCTTCCTTCGCGGCTTCCCCCGACAGGGCAATGATTTTGCGCAGCATATCGACGAACAATCCAGAAAGCGGCAGGTTCGACCAGGTGGTGTCCGCCGTGAGGTGGAACAAAATGATCATTCCCTTGCCTTGCCGCGCGGCGGTCACGAGCGGGGTTCCATCCGATAGCTGCGCCCAAGTCTTGGCAGAGAGGCCAGGATCTGGCTCGGCCAGAACCTGGCGCGAAACGGTGACCTCATCAGGGACAGCCAAACCGAAGAATGGGCTTTCCCGGTCGAAAGGCGCAAGTTTTTTCGGCGTATCCCAGGACATCGCGCCGCCCAGCACCCGGCCGCCCCGGCGCAGCCGGACCGGAACGAGATCGTCGGAGGCCCCAGCGAGATGAGTTCCGGCAAAGCGCACGAGGATGCCCCCATCCTCGACAAAACGCTTAAGATCATCATGCGCCTCGCCCGGCACCATGCCGACATCGGCCAAGATCATGATCGCGACATGTTCGCCGAGAAGGGATCGTACCGGATCGGTGGCGGAAGGGTTTGCCTGGCGGACATCCGCAAAGGGGGAAAGCGCCTTGGTGAGATAATAGGCTGGTGCGAGCAGCGGCTGTGCGAGATCAGCCGTTTCGCCGCTGACGAGACCGGCACGGCGACGACGCCAGCGCTCGTCGAGAAGGAAAACCGCCGCTGCCGAATGTTCGCGAGCGATTTCGAGACGGGCAATCTCATTGCGCAATTCGACGGGCATCTCGAATTTGGCTTGCGCCTCGTTGGCCCCGGCGAAATCGAACGAAGCTTCGCCGAGCGCAAGCCCCTTGCGGTCGAGCGCACGGACAACGCCCTGCTCGGGGCTGGAGAGCGCCGCGCGGAGCACACGCACATCGAGACGGCCGGTTTGGTTTTGCGCGCCCGTGAGCGCGCGAACGGTTGTCTTATCTGTCACGAGCGTGAGTTCGCCGGAAAGGGCGGCAAGCTTGCTCGCGAACTCCCGCGCATGGCCGCGATCAAGCCCGTCAGCGATCCAAACAATGGCAGGCTTTTGATGGGCGGCGGCATATTTTTCAATAGCAGTTAGAACCGGTAGACGGTCAGGGATGAATGGTGCGGGTTTGAGTGCCCGCAAGCGATCTTGCGCCTTGGCCGCCTCGATGGGCACGATGTCGCGGGCGGCCTCTGACGTCGCGACGATGGCTGCGAGCTGCGAACTTTGCTTGGCCGTCTCGATTCGGCGTGCTGCTGCAGCAATTCTACGCTCCCATCCTGGTGCCGCAGGCCAGCCATTGTCCAGCACGATGAGCAAGGGCCCCGTCTGCGTCCCCGCGGACAGCGGGTTCAAAACGGGTCCCGCCATCGCGAGAATGAGGCAGGCCGCGATGCTCAGACGCAAAAGCAGCAGCCACCAGGGCGTGTGCGACGCGGTCTCATCCCTTGGGCGAAGCCCCAGAATGAGTCGCAGCGGCGGAAACGGCACAAGTGCTGGGCGTGGCGGCGTGATGCGCAGCAGAAAATACAAAAGCGGCAAGCCAGCGAGTGCGGCGAGGACGAAGGGAAAAGTGAAAGCGAGCGGAATCCCGGACATCAGCGGGCGGCCCCTCGTTTTGCATGCGGATTGAAGCCCGGATTGGCATCGAGCTGGACTCGCAAGGCAAGCAAGGCCTCGGTGGCAGGCCGATCGGTCCGGTGCACCATCAAGGTCCAATCGCGTGCACGTGCCGCAGCGGCAATGGCATCGCGATGCAAGGCGAGACGGCGAATATAGTCTGGCCGGAATGTTTCCGCTTGGCCCACGCGCAACCGCGCCGGCGAATCGACATCGACGAATTCAGTATTTCCGATAAAAGGAAAGCTTTCCTCGACCGGATCTGTGATCATGACGAGATGGCCGCGGGCGCCGCGCTCGGCAATACTCTCGATCATGGCTGAAATCAGGGCTGGATCGGTGAGAAAGTCGCCGATCAGAATGGCCTGGGCACCCCGCGGCAGGCTTATTCGCGCTGGTAGCTCCTCCGGCACGTAACCGGCCGTGGTTTCTTGTGCCAGCAAAACTTCCGCGAAACGTTCAACGATGTGTCTAACCGCGAACGCGGGGGTGAGGCCTAGGAGTCCGGCGCGTTCGCCGCTGCGCACGAGCAAATCAGCAGCCGCAAGGCCGAGCACGAGGGCGCGGTCGATTTTCGACTGTAATGCCAGCCCGGAGGTAAACCACATGGAGGCGGAGCGGTCGATCCAGAGGTAAACCGTGTGCGCCGCCTCCCATTCGCGCTCGCGCACATAGAGCCGTTCGTCCTTGGCGGAACGGCGCCAATCGATGCGGTTTGCTGCCTCGCCCGCGACGAAAGGGCGAAATTGCCAGAAGGTCTCGCCAGCGCCCGCGCGCCTGCGTCCATGGACGCCATGCATGACGCTTGCGGCGGCTTCTTTCGCGCTTGCGCAGAGGCCTGGAAAACGCCGCGCCAATTCAAGCGCATGGTTCTGGTGACGGCGCCTGGCGCGGCTTTCACTTTTGTCGAGAAGCCGGACTTTCGCCATCGGTCAACCGGACTGTGCGGCGAGCTGGGCAACGAGATCGCTCACACTCAGGCCTTCGGCGCGCGCGCAGAAGGTCAGCGCCATGCGGTGCTTGAGCACGGGTTCGGCGAGATCGAGCACGTCGTCGATCGAGGGCGCGAGACGGCCGTCGAGCAAGGCGCGGGCGCGAACCGCCAGCATCAGCGACTGGCTGGCGCGGGGACCGGGTCCCCAGGCGATCAGATTGCCGCTCTCGCCGCCTTCCGGACCCGGGCGCGCGGAACGTACCAGCGAGAGGATCGCCTCCACGACCGAATCGCCGACCGGCAGCCGCCGCACCAGCCGTTGCGCCGCGATCAGGATGTCGGCGTTCATCGCCGCCTTGGCCAGCGTCGCGTCGGCGCCGGTGGTTTCGAACAGGATGCGCCGCTCGGCGTCGCGATCCGGATAATCGACGTCGATTTCCATCAGGAAGCGGTCGAGCTGCGCCTCCGGCAGCGGGTAAG
>PLUZ01000445.1 GCA_003162995.1 Methylocapsa sp.
CATGATAGGAAAATGCTCTAGAGCGCCAGCGAGCCGCAAAGGCACAGCTTCGGACCTGGGGCAGTACTCATCGCTGTATGAAACTCGGGGCTTAGGTCATTCAGCCTTCTTCTCGGATGAGCCTTTTTTTTCTGTTTTGGTCCTCGCCTCGATGTAAGCAGACGATCCAAAGAAGAACGCCAGTACGGTGCCGACAACGGCGGTGAAATTTGTTACAAGCGTTTCAGAGAAAGCGGCCAACTTAAAAGTTTCAGCAAGGAATACACAGTACGCAACCAAAGCGATGTAGGTACTTGTAATCAGTCCTGCCGTAGCCAGTCTCATGCTTTCGCTACTTATTTCTTTCTCTGTTCCGCTTCGGAGATTCTGAATAATGACACCAAAGAACACGATTAGTCCTGTCGAGGCGATTCCGAACATCGCTGGATACCAATAATAACCAGTTGGTATTATGGCTGCCAGAAGGATACACAGCCCATTGATTAGCAAAACCGCAGCTCCTGTGATTGTAATCGGTTGCATAGTTGTGTTAATCCTCTCATAGAGGACGTCCAATTGGTTCGGACATTTCTTTAAACCCTGGACCTGCTTTCGCATTGATCATCGTCAAATCGACAGGCGAAAAGGATGGCCGCATAGGTGTTTCAGGAGTTGGACTGGCTAAGCTGCCAGCTCGACTAAACCGCCGCTTTCTGATTACCTGCGCGCAGACTTAGACGAGGACCACTTCGGGTCAAAACCAGCCCCCGCACGGAGCCGCACCCTCCAACCGCCAAAAAGACCAAGTTTTCGCGCGATCGCACGCGTCTCACCCTGCGCGATGGATGTGGTCTTGTAAGGTTTTCGGCCCCAATCGGACAAAACTGTTNNAACGTTTTTGTCCGATTGGGGCATGAACCCGGTCAAAACTGATTGCTCACACATCAGCGCCCGGAGACGTGGCACATTTACCAAATCCTTCGATCAATCGTCGCACTGCGATCAAATGCGTTAAGGTGATCTTAATCCAGCCTCGCCGGAGGAACCCTGTCCGCCGGTTGCTGGTGTAAGCCACTCGCCGACGAGCTTTACCATTGCATCACCCAAGACCACAAAGCAGAAGCGCCGATCGCCCCGTGATCGATGCCATCAAACGCGATCGCCCCGGTGATGGCGGCGCGCGCCACGATTTCACCTATTGCGAGGTCAAGCCGAAGGATGCGGGTGATAAGCGCTCGGCGCCCCGGCGCCGGACGCGTCTGCGTTCGGGCAAGCTCCTCGATCCGCGCAACGCGCTTCTGATCGATTGCCAAATTTATGATCGCTCCGAGAAAGGCGCGCGCATCCGGCTGATCGGGGAGTGTCCGGTGCCCCGCAGCATCCGTCTCTATGAAGAGTCGCCGGAGCGGCTTCTCGAAGCCAATGTCGTCTGGCGCAAGGATCGCGAGATCGGACTCTGTTTCACTCCCGGCGCACAGCCACGCTCGATCAGCAAGGCGCAGCTGGCACATCTGCGCGGCCATTTTAACAGGGCCGGAAACTAAGCCCGCCTCGCAAATTTCTTCACTGGCGCAAAAATTGCTTTTACTTGACGTCCGACACTCTGCGGCGAGTCGCGCGTGGCCTTTTTGCCAAGACGACAGCAAATCCTCACCTGATCGATTGGCGCGATGAAATCCCTGCACCGAAGCCGCGAAATGTGTGAGTGGGATGAGTTTCCCCAAGCCACGGAGCTTATGCGCGATGTGCTGGCGCAGGGACTAGCGGGCCGGCTGCCGCCCTTCCAGTTTCTGACGGCGCCCGATGTCAGCACCAGCGAGCAGCGCGACTGTTCCGAGCTTTGGACAAGGGATCGCCTCGCGCAGAGCGTGGCGATACGAGACGATCTCGCCTTTAGCTTCGATCGTGCCGCGCCCGGCAAAATCCGCATCGGCTATCTTTCAAACGACTTTCACGATCATGCGACGGTGCTGCTGCTGATCGAGACTTTCGAGGCGCATGATCGCGAGCGTTTCGAAGTGCATGGCTTTTCCTTCGGCGCCGACGACGGAAAGGCGATGCGCCGCCGCCTGTGCGATGCTTTCTTCGCCATTCATGACGTCTCCGCGATGAGCGACATCGAGGCGGCGCGCGCCGTGTATGACGCGAAGATCGATATTCTCGTCGATCTCAAAGGATTCACGCAGGGCGCGCGGACCGGCATCATGATGCTGCATCCGGCCCCCATTCAAGTGAATTATCTCGGCTATCCGGGCACATTGGGCAGCGGCATTTGCGATTATATCATCACCGATCGCTACATGACGCCGATGGCGGCCGCGCCCGGATATTCGGAAGCCTTCGCCTATATGCCGCACTCCTACCAGCCGCATGGCCGGATGGGAGCGATTGGCCGAAAGCCTTCACGCGCGGAATCCGGCTTGCCGGACACAGGTTTCGTCTTCTGTTGTTTTAATCAAGCGTTCAAATTTACCCCTCGCATCTTCGATCTCTGGTGCCGCCTCCTGGAGGCGGCGCCCGGCAGCGTGCTTTGGCTGCTCTGCGCCGAGCGCGCGGAGGGCAATCTGCGGGGCGAGGCGCTGCAGCGCGGCATCGCCATGAACCGCCTCGTCTTCGCGCCCGATATGGATCAGAGCGATCATCTCGGCCGGCTGCAACTCGCCGATCTCGTCCTCGATACGGCGCCCTATGGGGCGCACACCACGGCGAGTGACGCGCTTTGGGCTGGCGTGCCGATCGTGACCCAAGCCGGAGATACGTTTGCATCACGCGTCGCCGGCAGTCTTCTGCATGCCGTCGGCCTTCCAGATTTGATCGCCGCAAATGAAGAGGACTATTTCACTCTGGCTGCGGGGCTGGCCGCCGAACCGGACCGGCTGGCCGCGTTGAAGGCTAAGCTCAAGCGCGAACGGCTGACCGCGCCTTTGTTCAATGTCGCCGCCTATACCCGCGCGCTCGAAAATCTCTACGAAACTATGTGGAGCCGCCGCATCGATGGTGCCTGTACAGCGATATGGGCGGCAACCAAGTGACGCTTCCTTCGGCGGCAAGGCCCGCGTAAAAGCACGCGCGTGACAAGCCCCGCCAGCGGCGGTTATCGTGCCCGGAGGCAGCCTCCCCGAAACTGCCGAACGAGGACCTGACAATGAGCCGTCCACCGCTTCCCCCCTTCACCGCCGAAACTGCCGCCGAGAAGGCGCGTCTGGCCGAAGACGCATGGAACACGCGCGATCCCGCGCGCGTCGCGCTTGCCTATACGGAAGACAGCCGCTGGCGCAATCGCGCGGAGTTTTTCCAGGGCCGCGCGGCCATCGAGGTGTTCCTGACACGCAAGTGGCATCGTGAGCTTGACTACCGCTTGATCAAGGAACTCTGGACTTTTCGCGATAATCGCATTGCCGTGCGCTTCGCCTATGAGTGGCATGACGACAGCGGCTCCTGGTTCCGCAGCTACGGCAATGAGAACTGGGAATTCGACGAGTACGGGCTGATGCGTCTGCGCATCGCCAGCATCAACGATTTGCCAATCAAGGAAAGCGAGCGCAAGTACCACTGGCCGCTTGGCCGCCGCCCCGACGATCATCCGTCTTTGGGCGATCTCGGGTTTTGAGCATGATCCAAAAAAGTTGCAGTGGAGGCGCAAGCGATGCGACAGATCTGGATCACGAAATTTGGTCCGCCCGAGGTTCTTGCCGTCAGTCAAGCGCCCGATCCCGAGCCAAAGCCGGGTGAAGTTCGCATTCGGGTCGAAGCGAGCGGCGTCAATTTCGCGGATATCGTTGGCCGCGTGGGCTTCTATCCGGACCTGCCGCCGATTCCGGTTGTACCTGGTTACGAGGTCAGCGGACGCATTGATGCCGTTGGCGCAGATGTTGATACGAGTTGGATCGGCCGCGATGTCCTGGCGATGACCCGGTTCGGCGGCTATGCGGACGTGATTTGCGTAGCGGTGCAACAGATCTTCGCCCGCCCGCCGAGCATGTCCGCCTTGGAAGCTGCAGCACTCCCGGTCAATTACTTCACTGCGTGGCAGCTTGTGGTCGTCATGGGCGGCTTGAAACGGGGCGAGACCGTTCTCGTGCATTCGGCGGGCGGCGGCGTCGGCATCGCCGCGACGCAGATCGCTAGACATATCGGCGCCCGCGTCATCGGCCACGGCATCGGCGTCCAAACATGCCGAATTACGTGCTCTCGGTGTCGATCACTTGATCGACTACCGCAGGGAGGATTTCGAGATGCGGGCGCGTGAAATCACCAATGGCCGCGGCGTTGAACTCATTCTCGATGCCATCGGTGGCGACTCGCTTAGGAAGGGATATCGCCTGCTCGCGCCGACCGGGCGGCTCGGCATGTTCGGTATTTCGTCAGCAGTGGCACAGAAGGAACGGCGTCTCCTCGACATGCTTGCAATGCTTGCCCGCACGCCCTGGCTTCAGTTCAACCCGATGTCGCTCATGAGCGCCAACAAGGGCGTCTTCGGTGTCAATTTGGGCCACCACCTTTGGGGCGAGATAGATCGCATCCGCGGCTGGGGCGAGCAATTGCTCGATCTGTGGGCACAAGGCGCCATCAAGCCGAAGATTGCGCGAAGCTTCACATTCGATGAAGCAGCCGATGCCCATCACTTCATCCAGGACCGCAAAAACATCGGCAAAGTTCTTCTCGTGCCCTAGGTCACGATGAATTGGGGACCCGGTTAATCCAAGTGCAGGCGAGACACTTGATCTCTCTATGCGTGGATCTGCTCGCCATTATAGTCTAGCTCCTCTAGCTAACGACTCAGAGCTCGGGTTACAGTGCGGCGTTATCAGTCTCTCCAGTGCGAATCCGCATAGCGTGGTCGATATCCGCGACGAAAATCTTGCCGTCACCGATCTGACCCGTGGCTGCCGACCTCATGATCGCGTCGACGACCTTGTCGACGAGAGTGGCGGGAACCATGACTTCAATCTTGACCTTTGGAACAAAGCTTACCGAATTTTCGGTGCCATAATAAATTTCGGCAGGCTCTTTCTGATGGCCGAATCCCATGACCTCGGTCATGTTTACGCCAGAAATGCCAACCTTCCTCAGCGCCTCCCCAACTTCTTCGAGTTTGAAGGGCTGGATGATGGCGACGACGCGTTTCATGGGATCGCTCCCGGATTTGGAGGATTAGGCTTCGCTCCTCGCGCATCGGAACATTGCCAAAACACCAAACATGTTGATCAAGAATGTGCCACTGCCTCGTCGTCCCTGAGCAAAGAGGGAAAGTCCTTGCGGTTTCGCATCGGCTTTGTTGCCTCAAGCGCTGCCACGACTGCAGAAATCCCAATTTCTCGATAAAACTTAGAGTGGAGATCGCGCGATCGAACCGCAGCGGCAGCGGTTTGTGGAATGCTCTGTTCGTTTACCATTGCTCTGTCCATTGCTGAATGTGTTTAACGCCGTCAAAACAGGCGTCTTCTAATATTCGTCACTAACGCAGCAAATTGCGTGCCATGAGCAACGCCCGCAGACTCCGCGCGTTCTTGGTAAGGTGGTTTCCGACTGGGACACCCCGGAGCTCGTTGCAATCGAGGAAGGGTTCCAATTTGATGGGTCCGGACTCGCCAACGCCAATCGGCTTGCCGCCAAAGTGGGCGGCGCCACCCATGCGCGATGGCATTGACATGTCAGCTGCGACGGTTCCGCCGTTTCGGGAACGGGCACCCTGGTTAGGGGGCGACCTGCAAACTCTGCGCAACGTCATGCGCGGTGCCCCGGCGGACCTGCCTGGCGGCGAGCGCCTGCTGCTGCCGATGCCCGACGGCGACCGGCTGGCGGCTCGGCTCGACCGGCCGGCCGGTCGCCCCATGGCAGGGCCGCTCATCGTTCTGCTGCATGGCCTCGCAGGCTCTGAGATGAGCGGATCCGTGGTGGTGAGCATGCGGCATCTGGTCGGCCAAGGCTGGATGGTCTTACGCCTAAACCTGCGCGGGTCTCTCCCGTCGCGCCAGACCGCAGCCGGACATTATCATGCCGGGCGAACCGGAGATCTGGCAGATGCCCTGCGCGGACTTCCGGCTGAGTTCACCCGCTATGGGATTGTACTGCTTGGCCAATCGCTGGGCGGCAATCTCATACTGAAATTCATGGGCGAAGGCGGCATGGCCTGCCGGTGCTGGCCGCTGTCGCGGTGTCCACACCGATTGACCTCGCCGCGACCTGTGCCCGGATGATGATCCGGCGCAACTTTATCTACGAACGCTACATGCTCGATGCCATGAAACGTGAGGCGCTGGCGCCAGGCGCGGCGGTTAGCGCGGCCGAACGGGCGGCCATCGCCGCCGCCAAGAATGTCTTTGAATTCGACGACCGCTTCATCGCGCCGCGCTTCGGCTACCGGGATGCTCAGGACTATTACGAAAGCAATGCCGCCAAGCATTTCCTTGCCGGCATCGCGCGGCCGACGCTGGTCCTGCACGCGTTGGATGACCCTTGGATTCCGGCGTCATGCTACACCGCGATCGACTGGTCGCGCCTGCCGATGATCGAGGCGGTGCTGACCCCAGGCGGCGGGCATCTGGGCTTCCACGGCCGCGGCAGCCGCGTCCCTTGGCATGATCGGGTGACGGCGTGGTGGCTTGCGCGAAGGTTTCGGCTTGGACCAAATTAGAAGAGACTGAGTGTCATGCGGCATCTTGGAATGAGATTTCTCTAGCCGCAACTAAGCTCCTGCCACGACGTCCGGTCGATCGCTGGCAGCTCGCTGTTCCGTTGCATGGCGTCCGCCAAAGCGGCGGGGATCGCCGCGAGCCCCGCCTTTGTCGTTTCACTTAGCCAGCGACGGCTCTGGTGTCGTATTGGTACGCACAGGGAGGACTGGATATTCGATCTTCGGCAGTTGCCCGGTCAACGTGCCGAGGAAGGCGACGATGTCGTCTTCTTCCTTGTCGGTCAGCTTGGCCCAGAGCTGCGAGGCGCCCATTACGCCGACCGCTTGCTTGAGGCTCCACACTTGCCCCGAATGGAAATATGGCGCCCGCAGCGCGACGTTGCGCAGCGGCGCGGCGCGGAACACATATTCGTCGCTCGCGGTCTTCGTCACCGCGAAGCGGCCCTTGTCGGCCGCCGGCAGCACGTCGGCACCCGGAGTCTCGACGACGCCGAACGGGAAATAGTCCTGGCCACCGACATTGATTCCATTGTGGCACGCCACGCAGCCCTTATCTAGGAACAGCGTCAGACCCGCCTTCTCTTGGGCGTTGAGCGCATTTCCATCGCCTTCCAGGAACTGATCGAACTTGGAGGCCGGCGTGATCAGCGTCGCTTCGAACGCCTCGAGCGCCTTGGCGAAATTGTCGAACGTCACTGGCGAGGCCTCGTTGGGGAACGCCTTCTTGAACAAGGCGACATAATCCGGCATCGACGAAAGCGTCTTGACGACGTGATCCGGCGTCGCGTTCATTTCCACGCTTGCCTGGACCGGACCCTTCGCCTGCGCCTTAAGGTCGGCGGCGCGGCCGTCCCAGAATTGCGCGACATTGAACACCGCATTGTAAACGGTCGGCGCGCGGCGCGGACCCTTCTGCCAGCCATGGCCGACCGAGGTCGGGCCAGCGTCGACGCCGCCGGTGGCGAGGTTGTGGCAGGTGTTGCAGCTGATGATCTCGCTCGCCGAAAGACGCGGATCGAAGAACAAGAGCTTGCCGAGATCGACCTTCTCATGCGTCACCGCGTTGTCCTTGACGGCGGGCACGACGGATGGGATCGGCTTAAGATCCTGCAACGCTCGTTTCATCAGATCGTTGTCGGCCCGGACCGGCGCCGTGGAAAGAGCCAGGATGGCGGCGATCGCGCCGGCAATGGCATAGCGCATTTCGACAAGGATATACCGTTCCTTGCTCTTCCGGACGAAACTTGCAAGAGATTGCAATGGATGGCCTGTATTCGTCGCCAGAGTACTCAATTTTCGACTCTTTTCCAGGGAACGACTCCTTAAGAATGTTTAGCAGCGAGTTGTGATCGCAACCAGGTCGATGTCCTTGGAGCCGCGGCAAGATAGTATTGCTGCACTGCGAGGCCGCCGATTAGCAAATGTGGGCTGGTGAGTTTTTGGCCGATCTTAGCCAGAATAGTTTTAGCCACGAAACTATCAAAGGGAGTCTTATCATATTGGCCTTGGCCTCAAAAACTATCGATTTTCGTGCCTCTAGTGCACGTTCTTTTTTTCTCGGCAAGCGGTCAGGACGCTTCCGATTGCCGGGGATGAGTCAACCGCGTTACGCCGCCTTCTTCACCCCGTCACCCAATCTCCCGCAAAGCTCCTGCCGCGATTTCCGGCGTTCCTCTCTCACCGGTGCCCATCAAATTTTGGCATCCGTTCTCTTTGTATGCCCTCCACCTAAGAGGAGACAATCTCCGCGCGAGAGCGTATAATGTTTAAATATTTAGCTCGCGGTTCTGTGTGACCAGCGGCTTTGTGCAAAGTTTCGCCGTGACCTCATGACCGCTTGTTGCCCGGTTCGGGAGGAACGCCAATGCCGAAGTTTCATGTGATTGCCGGTCCGGATGCGACTGCGGTATATCCCAGCGTGCGCAAGATCGGTCCAGCAGACCTCAAAGACGTTTTGGCCAAGGGCATCGATGATTTCTTGGCGATGCCGTCATCCCTCGTGTTTTTAGGAATGATCTACCCCATCGTCGGCATATTCCTAGCCGGCTACGCACTGCCACTGCTTTTTCCGCTCATGGCGGGTTTCGCTCTGGTCGGTCCCTTCGCCGGAATTGGCTTGTATGAGATAAGCCGGTGCCGGGAGCTTGGCCTCGACACCTCATGGGCGCACGCGTTCGGCGTGGTGCGCTCGCACTCGATTTTCTCGATCCTGTCACTCGGCCTCTTGCTGCTGGTGATTTTTGCGGGCTGGGAATTCACGGCCCAGTCTCTTTACGTGGGGCTATTTGGAACCACGCCGCCGGAGTCCATCACACAATTTATCACGAATATCTTCGACACGCCTCAGGGCTGGAAGCTTATTGCATATGGCACCGCAATCGGTTTCGTCTTTGCCGTGGTGGCGCTGAGTATCAGCGTCGTCTCATTTCCCCTGCTTCTGGACCGCGATGTAGAGGTCCCGGTGGCGGTTTTGACTTCCGTAAAAGCGGTGTGGGAGAACCCTTTCACCATGGCGCTGTGGGGACTGATCGTTGCTACGAGCCTGGCGATTGGCTTCTTGCTGCTGTTCGTCGGTCTCGCTGTCGCGGTGCCGATCTTGGCACATTCGAGTTGGCATCTCTACCGCAAGGTTGTGGAACCGGTCGGCCCTGTCTAACGCAACAGCGCAGAGTGAAAATTCGAATCTAGAGCATGAGCGCTTCAAGATGAATCGCTCGTGGTCTCTATCGTTTTGTTTTACCGCATGATCTTGTCCGAAAAGTCTGTAACTTTCCGGGATCATGCTTTAGCGCTCAGAGCCTGACGATTTTTGGTATTCCACGGTTTGATTCTGAGCACTAGCGTTCCCCATTCCGAAAAATGTGACCCGCGTGAAGTGCGTGTAATCCGATTCGAACGCCATGATCGCCACAAACAGCAACACCGCGCCCGGAGGAACCAGAATGGCATACATCAGTGCCAGCCGCTCCCACGCCATGTGCATGAAAATAGCGACGATCAAGCCTGCCTTCACAACCATGAACAGCAGGATCAGAGACCATCTGAGATATCCCTCGAGGCCAAAGTAGTCGACGAGATAAGAGCAAGTACTCAGGACAAACAGCCAGCCCCAGACCACCAGGTAAAGCTTAATGGGGTGCTGTTGTCCATCTTCGTGCGCCCTTTCCTGTGCCATGTTTCTCCCTCACCAAAGATAGAATAATGCAAAGATGAACACCCACACAAGATCGACGAAGTGCCAGTAGAGCCCCATGGTTTCGACGATCTCGTAGCGCCCCTTCCTGCTGGTGAAAAAGCCTCGCCTTCCGCTGTCGAAATCTCCCCGCCAAACTTTTCGCGCGATGATGAGCAGGAAAATCACGCCGATCGTCACGTGGGTGCCGTGGAAGCCCGTGATCAAGAAAAAGCATGAGCCAAACTGAGCCGCTCCCCACGGGTTGCCCCAAGGGCGGACCCCTTCCATGATCAGCTTGGTCCATTCGAAAGCCTGCATTCCGACGAAGGAGGCGCCAAATGCCGCCGTCGCCAACATCAAGACTGCGCATTTGACGCGATCACGGCGGTAGCCGAAATTGACCGCCATCGCCATCGTCCCGCTGCTGCTAATCAAGATGAAGGTCATGATGGCAATCAGGATGAGGGGAATTTTTCTGCCAGCGATCGTCAAAGCGAAGACTTCACTGGGGTTCGGCCAAGGTGCGGTCGTCGACATCCGCACCGTCATGTAGGAGAGGAGAAAGCAGCTAAAAATAAAGGTGTCGCTCAGGAGAAAGATCCATATCATGGCCTTTCCCCAGGTGGCACTCTTGAACGCTCGCTGATCCGAGGACCAATCGGCGGCAAAGCCTTGCCAGCCTCCGGGATGCGCGCGGGCTTCTAATGTGTTTGGAGGTGCCGAGTCGGTCATTTGTTCCTCCGATGTCCTCTGTGGTGCATTTTCAGGCGCGGCGGATACAGGCTCACCGTTAGAGAATGCGACAAATCAAAGAAACGAGACCGCTGTCCGATACGATCGGATCGGTAAGCAACAGCAGACCGAAAAAAATGAGCCAGACCAGAAGCAGAAAATGCCAGTACATGGCGCATAACTCGACGCTCAAGCGCAGCTCGCCGGCCGTAACAGCTCGCCACGCCTTATCCATGGTTCTGCCCAAGGCCACGAGGCCGCCCAATAAGTGCAGCCCATGCACGCCGGTGATCAGATAAAAGAAGGCGGCGGCTGGATTGGCCGTCAAGTAATAGCCCGCGGCATCGAGCTGTCGCCATGCCCAGAGCTGCCCGGCAAGGAAAGCAAGGGCGAAAACGCCCCCTGCGAGCAGGCCGGCTCTTACGCCGTCCATCTTTCCCCGGCGCGCGGCAATTTGCGCCCATTGCAATGCGCCGCTGCTCGAAATCAGGACGCCCGTGTTAAGCCATAACAGCTTCGGCACGGGCGCTGGCCTCCACTCCCCCATATCCATTCGCATGGAGTAGGCGCTGATCAAGAGCGCGAAGAGAGAGCCGACGATAACGAGAAACAGCCCCAATCCTATTTTCGCGGCGGGCCTGGACGATGCGCCTGTGTCGACGATCGAGCCCGCCTCTAACCAAGGCTTTGCTGTTATCCTTTGCTGCGACAACCACCATGCGACAATGGCCGCTACCACAGCCAAGAATATGAATGTGATATTCATGACGGGGCTGCCACAGGCATTCGTTTGGCGGGGGGCTGATTTTGCGGCAGAAAATCCTGCTCGGCGCCCGGCACACTATAATCGTAAGCCCAGCGGTAGACGATTGGCAACTCCTTGCCCCAGTTGCCATGTCCGGGCGGGGTCTGGGGGGTTTGCCACTCCAGCGTAGTGGCTCTCCAAGGATTGCCGCCAGCACGTTTGCCCTTAAACAGGCTCCATATCAGATTGAAAAAGAACACCATCTGGGCGGCACCCACAATCAATGCCGCGGCGGTGATAAAAACGTTCAGCGTGCCGGCCGATGGAGGCACAAAAGCCGTCTCGCCCAACTCGTAATACCGGCGCGGCACGCCGATAAACCCCAGGTAATGCATGGGGAAGTAAATCAAATAGGCGCCAAGGAACGTGACCCAGAAGTGAAATTGCCCCAGCCTTTCGTTCCACATCCGGCCGGTGATCTTCGGGTACCAATGGTAGATCCCCCCGAAAACAACAAGAATTGGCGCGATCCCCATCACCATATGAAAATGGGCAACGACAAACATCGTGGCTGAAAGCGGAACATCCACAATCACATTACCGAGGAACAGACCCGTGATTCCCCCATTAACAAACGTGACAATGAAGCCGAGGGCGAACAGCATCGGGACCGTGAGGTGGATATCACCCCGCCACAGGGTCAGCACCCAATTGTAGACCTTGATGGCAGTAGGGATGGCAATGATAAGCGTCGAGGTGGCAAAGAAGAATCCGAATGGCGGGTTCATGCCGCTTATGTACATATGGTGGCCCCAAACAATGAAGCTGAGGACGGCGATTGCCACTAAAGCCCATACCATCATGCGATAGCCGAAGATGTTTTTTCTGGCATGGGTGCTGATCAGGTCGGAAACGATGCCGAAGGCAGGCAGGGCAACGATGTAAACCTCGGGATGGCCGAAGAACCAGAATAGGTGTTGGAACAATATCGGACTGCCTCCACCATATTTCAGGTGTTCCCCGGCCTGGACAATGGCCGGCATGAAAAAGCTCGTCCCTAGAACCCTGTCCAACAGCATCATGACGGAGGCGACGAACAAGGCGGGGAAGGCCAGCAGCGCGAGGATTGTCGCTGTGAAAATGCCCCATACCGTCAGGGGCAGGCGCATCATCGTCATCCCCCGCGTGCGGCCCTGAAGCACGGTCACCACATAGTTCAAGCCACCCATGGTGAAGCCGATGATGAACAGGATTAGGGAAGCCAGCATCAGAATGATGCCCCAGTCCTGTCCGGGGGTGCCTGCGAGAATGGCCTGGGGCGGATATAGGGTCCAGCCGGCGCCCGTGGGCCCGCCTGGAGCGAAGAAGCTCGCCACCAGGACCAGCACCGCGAGAAAATAGACCCAGAAGCTCAGCATGTTCACATAGGGAAAAACCATGTCCCGGGCGCCGACCATCAGCGGAATAAGATAGTTGCCAAAGCCTCCCAAAAACAGCGCGGTGAGCAGGTAAATCACCATGATCATGCCGTGCATCGTGATAAACTGATAGTAGTTACTTGGGGTGATGAAAGAGAAGGTGCCTGGAAACGCCAGTTGCAGCCGGATAAACCACGACAACACGAGAGCCACCAATCCGATGCTGATCGCCGTGATCGAATACTGGATGGCGATAACTTTGGCGTCTTGGCAAAAGACGTATTTCGTCACCCAGCTCTTAGGATGGTAAAGCTCTACGTCTTCGACTTCGGCAGGTGGGATGACTTCGACTGTGCCAATATCGACCATCGAATGTTCTCCTCGTTCCTCGCTGATGAGGCTCTCTGACACGGCTCAAAAAGTTTGGAGCCTCAATCGCGAAGGTCCTCACTTCCCCAGATTATTGTCTCAGATTTACTTTTTTGGCGCGAGCCGATAGCTGCGCGAAGGTCTGCTGCTTTTGCAGCCAAGCCTGATAGGCGCTCTCATTCTCAACCACGACACTGCCACGCATCTCCGGGTGACCAACGCCACAGAATGCCGCGCAGAGAACCTCGAAAGTCCCGGCTCTGGTAGGGATGAACCAGAAGTAGGTGACCAGACCTGGCATCAAATCCATTTTGGCACGGAACTCGGGCACATAAAAGTCGTGTATGACGTCTATGGAGCGGAGCAAGACCTTGACCGGTTTCCCAAGCGGCAGATGCAAGTCATCGGCGACGATCACGAGATCGTCTTGCCCGTTGGGATCGTTCGGATTCAAACCCAAAGGATTGTCCGAACTGATGTAGCGTGAATCGGATGTGCCGAGTAGGCCGTCCCTTCCAGGGAGGCGAAAGCTCCACTGCCATTGTTGACCCACGACCTCGATTTCGTCCGCTCCTTTCGGGACGGTGACGAATTGGTACCATACAAACAACCCCGGTCCCAAAAGGGCTGCGACGGCCACCGTGGTTCCTATGGCGAGGGACCACTCCAGCCTATTGTTCTCCGGCTGGTACGCCGCCCGCCTTCCCTCCCGGTGGCGGAAGCGGAATACGCAAAAGGCCATAAACAATATGATGGCGATGTAACCGAACCCGGTAATCCAGAATGTGAGGATAACCGTATTATCGATGTAGCCCCAGTTTGAGGCAATCGGCGTCAGCCACCACGGGCTCAGTAAGTGAAACGACACCGAGCCGATCACGATCAAAACCAGGACGAGTGCTAGGATTGTAGCCATCCCTTATTCATCCTTGCCTCTAAGAGGTACCCAAATGAACTTCCGTGGCGAATCAGCTTTCCGGTGCAGAGCGTGTTAATTTAGCAGAGCGTGTTAATTTAAATGTGCGGCGCGGCGACATAAAAGAAGATCGTGAACCCAAGAAGCGCGGCGGCGAGCCAATTGGCGACAATGCCCAGGTCATGACCGAAAGAACGGCAAGGACCAAGCCAAAGCCCAGCGCATCCTCTTTAAGCATTCTGCCGGATGGAATTGGTCGTTTCCTGGTCCGCCGCATCAGCGCGTCCATATCGGCATCGTACCACATATTGAGGGCGCCCGACGCGCCCGCCCCAGCCGCGATGGCAAGAAGCGAGGCGAAACCGATGACCGGGTTGACATGCAAAGGGGCGATCAAAACACCGGTGAGCGCGGTAAACAGCACGAGCGACATGACGCGCGGTTTGAGGAGCGCGACATAGCCGGAAGGACTCGCGATCGAAACCGGGAAACTCTGGGTAAGGCCGCTATCGCTTTCGCTGACGAGATGCATTTGATCCGACTTTCTTGGATAGTCGTCGGTTTCAACATTATCCTGCCTCCTTTCCGCCGTCCTGACAAGACGGTGACAGTGTGCCTGGACGCGGACGCACCGGATTTCGAGACATTTGCTCGTCATGTGTTGAAAGAAGACGCTCTTCCCTTCATCGAGAGACAGCGCTACCGTGAGCGTTAGCGGACGCAGACGCTTGACTGCATAACGCATCACGCCGACTCAGGATTAGCTCGCGGCCAAGGGAAACGCCTTGATCGGCTCGGGCGTTGCGAGTTTGCCCGGGAAGTTGTCAAGTTTGTAAGCGAGCGCATGACGCTGCAGAGGGACCATCTTGGCAGCCGTGAAGACGATGGCCATTCAACCGCCCTTTGCTAAGCGCGGCTTAGTCATTTTGTAAAAGTTGGCGAACTCACTTATTGGGTTCGACCCACACGTCGCTGCGCTTGATGATTTCAATGAGCCGCCGCGGGTCGAATTTGCTGTAACTCGCTGGGATCTCGAACAGGCTCGCGGGCTGGGGGCCTTCCTGGATATTTTTAAGATCGATCACGATCCCATTGTCAGTTTGGCTTCTCACCAGGAATTCGAGGACCGGATCGATCCATTGGGTGTTCGCCTTTTCCCGCGGCGACACAGCAGAATAGCTTATGGCCTCGCGGCCCTCGATGATCGCTTGGCCTATCCGGTTGCAGCGCCATTGGCCGCCGGTCTCGGTTGCCCCTGCGTTCCCGGCCATCGCCTGCCATTTTCGGCAAGGGTCTTCCGGATCGACGGGAACAAGGATTTGGGTCAGGGGGCTCGACTGTTTGGCGTCCATGAACACCCGTTGTGACGGGCGCACAAAAAAGGCGGCGTTCGTGGCGCTATCGATGATGAAGAAGCCGCCGGCCACATCGGGCGTCTCGATGCGCACTTTGTCATTCGACACATAGACCTTGCCGGGCGGGCCGGCTGGTTGACCATCGGCGTTCGTGCTGACGATGTCGGCTGAAAACTGGCTTGCATTGGCAATGGAAACGAAATGCGAGAGCCAGGCGATGGCAATGAGTGTCCACAGAAGAGCAAGCTTCTTGCTTGTAGCCACGACGAAAATCCTTGAGGCGTCATTGAAAAAGCAGCGGCGCCGTTCAAACTTTTGAGGTTCGATCGGCGCCGCCTTGTCTAGATTGAATCACCAGCCGCCAGCGTTAGACGCTTGCTTCAGGCGGGCCTGCGCAGCCTCATTCGACATAGGGCTGGTTGACAGGTTCCTCCGAGAAATTGAACGCGTCGAACAAATCGCTGATCGCCGGGCTGTTCGTCGGAACGTAGGGATTCTTCTCTTTGACCACCGGATTCGGCAGATTGTCGCGGCTGCGATCGGTCAACGGCTGCAGCTCCCAGTTGCGCTCGATGAATTTCACGATTGAGGCATGATCGGAATAACCGTGGTGGATCTTGCCGCCGGTTGAATAGGGCGAGAGGACCAGAAGAGGAATGCGCGGTCCGTCGCCGAAAAAGTCCAGAGGCTGAACGTAGCCGGAGTCCCAATATCCACCAGCTTCGTCAACGGTGACGAACACGGCTGTGGTGGCCTTGAGCGCCGGGTTGGCTTCGAGCGCATCGAGCACGTTGAGGACATAGGACTCGAAGAGATCGTATTTGGAACTTGATGGATGGCCATCGAGCAGGCCGTCTGGTTTGCCATACGAGACCGACGGAAGCGTATTGTTCTTTATGTCGGCGATCAGATCAGAGGTGTCCTTGATATGTGCTGTCCTGACTGCGGTGTTGCTCATGATCGACGTCGCGTATTGGAACGGATTGCAGATCTGGCAATAGGCCGTACCGAGAGCGTGCGCCGGATCGGCGAGTGCGGCAGTGCTGAGATTGGGGCTCGTCGGATTTGCGGCGACAGCCTCGTTCGAGAGGATCACAGCATCATTGTAGGCTCCGCCGAAATAAGCCCAAGAGATATTCTTTTCGATCAGCGCGTCGCCGATAGTTCTGACTGACGAAGGCGGAACGTTGCCCGTACCGGAGAGCGCGCCGTTCGGCAGGAATCCCGGGTTAGTGTTATCGAGCATGTAATAGGCGTCTTCCTGACAATTCGGCTCGGCGGGGTAAGGCAGGGAGTTGATGTAATCAACGATCGGCTGGACGCCTGGTTGGGTCACGTCCGAGCATTTGCTGAAGTTGTTGTCCGCGGTATAGCGGTTGACNNGCCGTGCCAAGCATGACATGCTGGACAGCGGTTCCGCCAAGGACCGGCTGATGATAGTTATCGCTCAAGGTGAAGCGGTCGGCGAGAGCCTTAAACACAGAGACCTGTTCCTGCTCGGCATTGTAGAAGCCCATTGAATTGCCGAGGCTTTTATTAGACGCCGAATAGGTCGCCATCACGAAAGGGAAGAGGTCGTTGAGGCATCCCGAGGGATTGTCCTTGGTCGCGGCGGCGAGACTGCAATCCTGCTGCTGCCAAGCCTGAAAGAAGCGGTGCGTCGTATCACCGGTATAATCGTCGTCGCTGATGTTTGGCCCGAGCAAGGGGAAGGAACCATTCAAACTGCCAGCGCCTGGGACGCGTGTGTCCAGCACACCCGTGGGAAGCCCGGTGGCGCCGGTCGTCAGCAGACTTAGGTATTGCGGTTCAATATCGTGCTCGACGGAAGCTTCGGCAATCGTGGCGAATGGCGTGCCAGTCGCCGATTGTGCGGACGGCGCACCATTGGTGTTGGGCTGCGGCATCAGATTTGTCGCGACGCTGTAAGGAGTCTTAGCGCTCTTCTTCACGCCGATATAATAGGAGGTCTGTGGCGAAACCGAATATTGCTGCGACAAGCTGTAATTCGTCCCCGGGTTCCCGTCTATGTCGACGATTCCCTTGGACAGAATGTTCGAAATCGTCTGCCCTCGACCCTTAGGCTTATAGACGCCAAACGTGTGGTCGAAGCCGCGGTTCTCGCCGATCAGAATGATAACGTGTTTGATCGGGCTCTTGGTTTTCACGGACGCCGCGGGATCTTTCGAAGCCGCGATGCCACTTGTGCTGGATGCAAACATTGAAAAAGCGCATACGGTGGCGGTGAGCCTCCACATTCTGCGCGCATGAGTATTTGGTCGCATTAATAAGGTCCCCAAGTTGTCTCGAGTGCCTCTCTTCGAAGGCGAGCGGAACCTAAGCGTTTATAATGACGCTTGTGTCTCAAATTTGCCCTTTTCTAAGAGAAGTTTTTTTGCGCTGAGGACTGGCCGCCGCGAGGGCCATCCTGCGCCCGAAACGTCCGCGCGTGAGGCAAGTCCGCGCAGGTACAAGTGGCAGGATCGAAGCGCGATAAGACGTTGGAGTCGTGCAGAGTCGCGCGCATTTAACGAACAACCGGTTTCCGGTGTCGCGGTTCGAACGCTTTAATCCGCCATTCGGATTGTGAGCGTCACATCATCGTAAAAATGAATCTGTAGACGCGTCTACCGCTTGGCGCAGCCGCGATGCGCTCGAGTGAACCCACAGCCACCGGCGCTCCTCCCATTTCTCGTTGTCTGTTAGATAGGGGAAAGGAGATTCCGCGGCAGGGAACTCAAAGGCGGAAAGAAAGCGTTTATGATGCATTTCTCTCGTGCTGGTAGCACCTCCCGAATGGCTTTGGGTGTGCGTTGCGCTCACATGGCGGGGCGCTTTACTGTTGCAGGCTTTATCTTGCTGGGCGTTGTGGCTTCACAAGCCAGCGCCTCGGCGTTTGATCGAAACGTGGAGCATTATCGAACCCAAATCGCGGAGGATATAGGACAAGCCTTGTCCGGCGCGCGCCGGCTGCGCGATTGCATCGCGGCCGACGATCTCGAGGGAGCGAAGAAAGCCTGGATCTCGGCGCGCGGGGGCTGGGAGCGCTCGGAAGTTTTCACGAGCGGGCTTGTTCCGGAACTCGACGAGAAGATCGACGCTTGGCCGAAATCAACGACCGGATTTCACGCCATCGAGGCTAAGCTTTTCGGCGCACAGCAAACCGGCGTCCAGAGTGAGACCGATGCTCTGATCGCAGACCTTGCCGAGCTCGACGCGAAACTCCGCGATATGCCGTTGCCGCCGCAAGCGCTCTTGAACGGCCTGGCACGCCTCGCCTATGAGGTTGGCGAAAGCAAATCCGATGGGGGGGAATCGCGCCTCAGCGGCACGTCTCTGGACGACATGCGTAACAATCTCCTGGGCATCAGCCAAGCCTATCACGCGCTCTTCTCGGAGGCACTCGCGGCCAGCGATCCGGCGTTGGCTGCGGCGACGCAAGCCGATATCGAAACTCTGAAAGCCCTCCTCGATGCCCCCGGTCTTGCCGCTATTAATTCGAGTCATCTTCGTAAAGCGAGCGAGGCGTTCGTGATTACGCTGGCAAGCATGGCCCCCAAGATCAATCTTCAAAAGCCCGTGCTGGAAGAGTTTGGCAAATGATCCGGCGGTGGCAGCAGCTTTTTCTAAGCGGATGGGGCACGCGGGTGGCGGCGGGCTCGGCCTTGCTTCTCGGACTTACGCTCGCAATTTCAAATCCACGAGCGTTTCCCGTTTATGGCGATCAGACCGTACTGCCGGCCGGAACCGAGCTGAACGAGGACGCCCTCGACAGGCCGCGCGAGATCTTCAATTCCGTGTCCAGGGGTGGCGGCAAATCCTATTTGATCAATCTCGGAGATCTGGCGTTCAGTTCTCCTTCGATCCTCGGCGGCGCCGCGCGGCGCGCCGGAATTAGCTGCAATAGCTGCCACGTCAATGGCGCCTCGAACCCGCAACTCTATGTCCCGGGTCTTTCAACGCGGCACGGCAATTTCGATACCACAAGCGTGCTGTTCAATCCCAAGGCCGACGATGGCGTGCTCAATCCGTTCCGGACGCCAAGTCTGCGAGGCGCGAGTCTCCTCGCTCCTTACGGGCATGACGGACGGATCGCCTCTTTGCGCGAATTCGTTCGCCATGTAATCGTCGACGAATTCGCAGGGCCAGAGCCATCGCCAGCCATCCTCGACGCGCTCGTTGTCTATATCGACGACATTGGTTTTCTGCCCAACCCAAGTCTTGGTCCGGGCGGCCGGCTCGTAGCGGCGCGCAGCAGCGACGCCGAACGCCGCGGCGAAGCCCTTTTCGCCAAGCCCTTTCCACATAATCCTGAACTCAGTTGCAGCGGATGCCACACGCCGTCAGCAGCCTTCGTCGATCATCGCCAGCATGATGTCGGGTCGGGTGGCCTGTTCAAGACGCCAACATTATTGAATGCGGATTTCAACGCGCCCTATTTTCACGATGGCCGCTTCGATAGCTACGATCAGGTGGTGGCCCATTTCAATGCTGTATTCGATATTGGGCTTTCAGTGGAGGATCAGCGCGATCTTGTCGCCTATCTCACCGCGGTCGGCGATGGCGAGAGGCCGTATGAGCGCGACGGCGTCATCACCAACGTTAAAGAGGCGAGTGACTTCGCGAGCGTTCTCGATATTGCGATTGCCTCTCGCGACAAAGAGGTCATCGCGCTCGCCGTTGAAACTGTCAGTGGAGAGCTGCGCGAGACGGTCGAGTCGTTTCCCGAGCGCAAGGACGCCAGCGTTTCGGGCGGCGGACAAGAGCGCAGCCTGGCGCGCCTCGCGTTAAAGGAGCTGGTGCTCACGCTGCGCCGCATCGACCTCGCTGCAGGTGCGGACCGCTTTGACGACGCGGCGGCGGAATATAAAAACTTCCGCTATCTCATGGTGTCGGCCGTGCCAACACTCCTCGCCAACGCCGAACCCTGGTCGCTGTTCAATCCAAAAGTCCATGACGCGCATTACGCCGCGCTGAAGCAAACATTGCAAACCGCGAAGCGGGCTTCGCCTTGATCCGACGATCTTGATCCTCATCGTTAGGCATAGCTAAAGGCACTGAATGGCGCGTCCAATGGCGGCGTGGCGGCGACAACCGTGGTCTGGATTGTCACACGGGCCGTCTT
>PLUZ01000305.1 GCA_003162995.1 Methylocapsa sp.
GGCAACCCCGGTTACGCGCAATAGCAACAAACGGGAGATAGAGCGAAAAAAGAGCCGCTAGCTTTGCAGCGAGCAGCCCAAGTCATGGGAGGAAACGCCCAAGGTGGGCATCAGCGACTAGAGCATAGCCGCTAAGCATCTGACATATTTCAAATATCGTCATATGTCAATAAGGCAATTTCCTTTTTGCACCGAAAAGAATGCGGCTGCGCTAACNNAGGAAACGCCCAAGGAGGGCATCGGCGGCAACAACCTTGCCGCGTTGCAACAATATGCACCTGCAACGCACAAAACGCAAGTGATGCTGACCAATTTTTTGGGCAAAGCAGACATGATTCTAGCTATTTGTTTTTTCTTCGTTTTTAGCGACACATGAGACGCCGCGCGGAAAGTGCGCTGATTTGTCCAAGAGCGGATTTGCCCTGAATTATCCTTAAAAACTTTCCGGCGCGGCAGCCTTGTGGGCGATAATGTGGAGATTGACCGTCAAGATGTGACCGCGAANNCTGCCCCGTCTCCGCTGCGATCCGCAGGACCGTCATGGCGCGAAAAAAGTGCCAAAGCGCGGCCTGGATACCGCTTTTCAGTCCGTGCACTTCGACCGGCCCAATCTCCAGCACTTCAATATGTTCGAAGCCGAGCGGCCGAAGAAGCTGCGTGCAGGACATTTTTGTGAAGGGCCTTTCGTGCGTGAGGTCGGACCAAAGGAGATTGCCGCTAAAAGGCGAAGNNACCATTAGGAACCCGAAGAATCAGACGGCCGCCAGGTTTTAGTGTTCGAGCGATCTCGCGACTGACTTCCAAAAGTTCCGGACGGGTCAGATGCTCGAAAATATCGAAGGCGATGATCGCTTCAAATGCGCCATCAGGGTTTGCTTTCAGAAATTCCAACCCATCGGCATGGTTCAGCTTGGCTGACGAGCGCTTTGCCGCCATCTGGAGCAAAGCTTCGGATAGGTCGACACCGGTGAGGTCGCTGTAACCTAGCGATTGAGCCACTGCCAACAACAACCCGTCGCCACAACCGAAGTCCAAGATCGGCGCGGTCCTGTTGGAGGGCAGCGTTAAACGTAACACCGAGATATGACCCTGAAAACGCCTTTCCCAGGCACTCTCTGTCTCATCGCTGAAAATGCCATGCGTTTTATCGTAATTGTCATAAATGAATTGCCTGAACCGAGAGAGACCGTTGGCCGTTGGATTTGTATTCGGGTCCGGCGCCGTTGTTGGCATTGCTGGCCCTCCCGAGGCGTTGACTTCTGGACATTGGAGCAGCGGGACCGGCCCTGCAAGGTTTTATCGGACTGTTCCAAAGCTTGGCGCCAAACTCGCAATCGATTGTCCGGTTCCGGCCGTCTTGGTATTCAATCGAGCCCGGCCGGACTTAGGACNNTCCTCGTATGCGCGGTTTGGGGACGCTGGCGGCGATACAGCTTACGCACTTATGCGGTAGATCAAATCAACCGGCCTATTCTTACTAAGGTGCGGATCGGGTATGTCGCTATGTCAGGACGTGCTAAAGCGATGGCGTGATACTGAATGGAATTTCAAGTAGTTAAGCTAACTCCCGGATTCAGTCCACGCTCGCTGAAGGCTTTGTTTCACGGCGGTCAGCTTCCTCATCAGACTAGGCGGGTGGCGCAGGGACTGTCTTAGGAAGCCGCAAAAGCCCCACTCTGAAACTTCCGGCCACTCGCTCTTGGCGGCGCTCGCTTCGTCGATTGCGCATCCTTTCGAATTGGAAAAGTTCTTTTTCATCGTATGGGGCACGCCTCTCCACATGGTATTGATTTCTTGAACCATGCCCCGCGATCGGGGCCTCTGTCGCGGATCTGGAACGGCAACATGGCAATGCGATCCATTTTCCTTTCATTCCTCCTGGCAATCGTGGCGTCCGCCGCCTCCCGCGCGGCCGAGCCGCAGACGGCCGATCCGGTCCTCGCGGAAGCAAGCGGCCTCGCCGGCCTCGTCATGTTCGTCAATTCCGGCGCCCCCGGCATGGTTCTGGTGATCGTGCGCGGCGGCCGTAGCCTCGTCCTCGGCTATGGCGAGACCGAGAAGGGCAATAAGCGTACGCCTGATGACAACAGTCTTTTCCGCCTGAATTCCATCACCAAGGTCTTTGCGACCGAGGTGCTGGTCTCACTTGCTGCCGAGGGCAAGCTCAGCCTCACCGATCCCCTGCAGCGCTACGCCGGCAAAACGAAGGTGCCCGCATTCGGCACACGTCCGATCACGCTGCTCGATCTTGCGACCTACTCAGCCGCCCTGCCGCGCGAGATGAGAGACGCGCCGGAGGGTGTCTTTTCCCGCGCCTGGCCGACGCGCGAGGATCGCTGGAAATGGCTTCCCGGCTACAAACTCCCCTGGGCACCCGGCACCGTCGCCTCCTATTCCAATGCCGGGTTCGATTTTCTGGCCGACGCCATCGAAACAGCCGGCGGCCAAGCCTATCCCGATCTGCTGCGCAAGCGCGTCACGGCACCATTGGGCATGGCGGACACCGGCTTCGCGCCAACGCCCGAGCAATGCGCCAGGCTGATGACCGGCAGCGGCCTCGGCGGCCCCGGCCCTTGCGTCGATACCCATGCGACGGATGGCAGCGGCGGGCTTTACAGCACCGGCAACGACATGGCTCTCTGGCTTCGCCACAACATCGAGGACGCGGACGGCACGCTGGCGTTGAGCCACGCCATCTATCGCCAGCGCCAGGCGCTGCCGGCGGCGATTGGCTTCGACGAGGCCGGCCCGATGGCGGGCCTCGGCCTTGGCTGGGTGAGCGTGGCGGCCCAGGGCATCCATCCGGCGCTGATGGCGAAAAGCGGTGGCGGCGCTGGTTTCATGAGCTACATCGCCTTCGCGCCGGGGCGGAACGTCGGCATCTTCGTCGCTGTGAGCCGGGTCGATTTCGGGATGTTCTCCGGCCTCACCGAAACGGCGAACGCACTGATCGCAAATCTCGTCACCCGTTGAGCCGCCAAATTGATTTGCTTCCCCCTAGCGGGGATAAATTGACCTCCGGCAGCGCCGGTATTATCTCATTGGCATGGCTTTACGGAAGATTATTACCCTCCCTGACGCGCGTTTGCGCCTCAAATGCGCGCCGGTGCCCGCGATCGACGCGAGCATCCGCGCACTCATGGACGACATGCTCGAGACCATGTATGCCGCGCCCGGCATCGGTCTCGCCGCGATCCAGATTGCTGTGCCAAAGCGGGTCCTCGTTCTCGACGTGGCGAAACGCGAAGACGAGAATTCCGCGCCATCCCCGCTTTGTATCGTCAATCCGGAAATTCTCTGGACCTCGGAGGAGCTTTCCACCTATCAGGAGGGCTGCCTGTCGATCCCGGACTTTTTCGAGGACGTCGAGCGGCCGGCCCGGGTGCGTGCCCGTTATCTCGATCACCATGGCCGCGCCCAAGAGATTGAGGCAGAGGGGATTTTGGCGACCTGTTTGCAGCATGAGATCGACCATTTGAACGGGATTTTGTTCATCGATCATCTGTCGCGGCTGAAGCGGGATCGCATCACCAGAAAATTCGCCAAGACCGCCAAGCATGGCGGTCCCTCTCGCAAGAGCGGGGCAAGCAAGGAAGACGCGGCCGCCGGGCCGGGGGCCTAACCCGCATCGCCCACGAGATAAGCCGCAGCATTAAGGCGGAACATTTGCGTATCGTCTTTATGGGGACACCGGAATTCGCGGTGCCCACGCTCGCCAAAATCATCGGCCAGGGTCACCTCGTGACGGCGGTCTATACACGGGCGCCGAGACCCGGCGGACGCCGTGGGCTCGAACTTGTGCCTTCCCCGGTTCATATGGCGGCGTCACGTCATGGCATTGAGGTCATCACGCCGCGAACGCTACGCTCCGAGGATGCGGTCGCGGAGCTGCGCGATTTCAAACCCGATGTCGTCATTGTCGCGGCCTATGGCTTGATCCTGCCGAAAGCCATTCTCGATGTACCGCCAAAGGGCTGCTTCAATCTGCACGCTTCGCTGCTGCCGCGATGGCGCGGCGCGGCGCCAATCCAGCGGGCCATCATGGCGGGCGACCTTGAGACCGGCGTCATGGTGATGCGCATGGAAGAAGGTCTCGACACCGGCCCGGTTGCGCTCACCGAACGCCTCGCGATTGGCCCCGATGCGAATGCCGGCGAAATATCCGGAAGACTTGCCCTCGCGGGCGCCGCTTTGATGGCGCGGGCTTTGATCATGCTGGAGGATGGCGCGCTCATCTTTACGCCCCAGGCCACGGAAGGCATCACCTACGCGCATAAAATCGATAAGGCCGAAGCGCGGATCGATTGGACAAAACCAGCGGCGGATCTGCACAATCTCGTCCGGGGTCTCGCGCCAGCTCCGGGCGCGTTCTTCGAAGCGGAGCTTGGCAAGGGAGTTGAGCGCGTCAAAGTTTTACGCACGGAGATCTCAAAAGACTCAGGGGCACCCGGCCGCGTTCTCGACGCGCATTTGACAATTGGCTGCGGGCAAGGCGCTTTGCGCCTTCTCGAAGTACAACGTCCGGGCAAGGCGCCGATGCCGGCCGCGGATTTTTTGCGCGGCGTGCGGCTTGGCGAGGGAGCCTTGCTTGCCTCGAAAACCGATGCCGCGCTTTAAACTGACGCTCGAATATGACGGTGCGCCCTTTGTCGGCTGGCAGAGGCAAACGAACGGGCTATCCGTGCAGGAGGTGATCGAGACGGCGCTCGAAGCTTTATGCGGGGAAAGGGTTAGGATACGCGGCGCCGGGCGCACCGATACCGGCGTCCATGCCCTAGGGCAGGTCGCGCACGCGGATCTTTCCAAGGATTGGCGGGCCGATGTGTTGCGCGACGGCTTGAATGCGCATATGCGGCCTCAGCCCGTTGCGATTCTTTCCGCCGCGTGCGTGCCTAACACTTTTGATGCGCGGTTTTCTGCAATACGCCGGCATTATCTCTACAGGATCATCAATCGCCGCGCGCCTTTGACGGTGGAGCGCGGCCATGTTTGGCTGGTCAAGCGCAAGCTCAATGCAAGCGCGATGCAGGCGGCGGCGGGCGTTCTCCTCGGCTGCCATGATTTTTCGACGTTTCGTGCCTCGCAGTGCCAGGCGGAAAGCCCGGTGCGCACCTTGGAACGGCTCGATGTCGTGCGAAACGGCGAAGAGATTCACATCTTGGCGAGCGCGCGTTCTTTTCTGCATAACCAAGTCCGCTCGATCGTTGGCTCGCTCGAACATGTGGGCTCCGGCAAATGGAGCATCATGGACATGCGCGCCGCGCTCGATGCGCGCGACCGCCGCCGCTGCGGCATGGTTGCCCCGCCCGAAGGGCTTTATCTGGCGAAAGTAGATTATGGTCCGCCGCCGGTCGTATGATTCATGATCATGCACTAACCGCTACCGCCGCCAGCCCGCTGCCCGAGTGCCCGCGCCATTTCGACGAATTCGCTCGGCATCATGATGATCGTCATGGTGTTTTGCTCGGCGCCGACTTCCGTGATCATTTGCATGCGGCGCAATTCGAGCCCGGCCGGGCTTTGCATGATCGTTTCCGCCGCTTGCCGAAGCAGTGCAGCGGCCTCGACTTCCGCCTGCGCCTTGATCTGGCGGGCGCGTTTCTCGCGCAGCGCCTCGGCCTCTTGCGCCATGGCGCGCTGCATGGATTCGGGAATTTCGACATTCTTCATTTGCACGCGTTCGACCTTCACGCCCCAAGGTTCGGTCACAGTATCGATCGAGATCTGCAACGCCCTTGAGATCGTCTCCTGCTCCTTCAAGACATCGTCGAGCGTATGCTGACCGATGACATTGCGCAGCGAGGTTATGGCGACCTGGACGACAGAATTGCCGACATCGACTACTTCGATGACGGCGCGTTTGGGATCGACCGTCTTGCGCCAAATCACGGCGTTGATCTTGATCGGCACATTGTCGCGTGTGATCGCCTCCTGCTGCTCGACGGAGGTCGTCATCGTGCGCATATCGATCGTTACCTGCCACTCGATGAGCGGGATCAGCAGGTAAAGACCCGGTCCCGCGGTCCGCGCATATTTGCCGAGCCGGAAGATCACCGCCCTTTCATATTGATTGGCAATCCGCACCGAGGTGAGGAGGAAAAGAAAAAGGAGGATAGCCAGGAAAAAAATGATCATCATCGCATCGTTCTCGTTTGCATCTCGCAGCCCGACCCGTCGTTCTGAGGGATGGGCTCCGAGCCTTGAGCCTGCCTGGGGAACGATTGCTTCAGGGCTGCGCTCTCCACCATGTGTCGAGGGTGGCGCCGCCCGAGGCCGGGCCGTAGCGCGGCAAGCTCTTCGGCCGTGCCAGCTTGGCGGACGCCGCGATCCATTGATCCGGGGAGTGAAACAGAGGCACGACATAGAATCCGGAGAGCAGCAGGCGATCGTAGGCGCGCACAGCGGCGACGAAATCCTCATGCGTTTTGGCTGAGAGCAGCACATTGATCATCGCATCGATGGCTGGTGATTTGACGCCGGCAAGATTGAACGAGGCTTCCTGCTCTGCGCTTGCCGAGCCCCAGCGCGAGCGTTGCTCATTGCCGGGCGAAGCGGAGGCAAGCCAGCTTCCGATCATCATATCGAAATCGAATTTTTGCCGCCGCCGCTGGTACTGGACTTCGTCGACCAGCCTCACTTTCGCGGCGACGCCGATCCGGCCAAGCGAATCCGCGTAATTGAGGGCGAGCCGCTCCTGGTTCCTGTCCTTGACCATGATTTCGAAGGACAAAGCCTCGCCCCCCTTGGTCAGGCGGCCGCCTTCAATATCGTAGCCCGCCTCTTTCAAGAGCGCGAGGGCGCGCTTGGGCTCGATCCTGTCGGCTCCCGACCCGTCGGTCGCGGCTGGCCGCCAGCGCCCTTCCAAAATATCCTCGCGAACCGCGCCCGGAAAGGGCGCGAGCAGGGCAAGCTCGGCGGCATCCGCGGGCCGCCCGGTCGAAGCAAGCTCGGAATCATCGAAAAAGCTTTTCGTCCGTTTGTAGAGTCCATTGTAAAGATTGGCGTTGATCCATTCGAAATCGAATAGAAGCCCCAGTGCTTCGCGAACCCTTATGTTCTCAAAGAGCGGCCGCCGCAGATTGAAGACAAACCCTTCCAAACCCTTGGGCCCTCCGGCCGGCAAGGCTTCACGAATCATCCGGTGATCGCGAATGGCGGGGAAATCATAGGCATTCGTCCAGCGCGCCGGATTGGTCTCTTCACGGAAATCCAGGAGCCCGGCCGAGAAAGCTTCGAACAGACTGTTGGCGTCGCGGAAATATTCGATATCGATCTCATCGAAATTATAGAGATTGCGGCGGACCGGGAGATCCCTTGCCCAGTAATTTTTGTCGCGGCGCAGAATGATGCGCTGGCCGGGCTTGACGTCGGCGACAACATAGGGCCCGGAGCCGGTTGGGATGTCGAGACTGGCGTCGTCGAATTTCGCGGGATCGATCTTATGGCGCGGCAACACCGGCATGAGCGCGAGCGTCAGGGGCATTTCCCGGTCGTTGATGCCGGTCAGATCGTAGCGGATCGTTAGCGCGTCCGGTGTTTCGATTGATTTGATGAGGGAATAAGCGGCGCGCTGTTGCGGCCGCCCTTTGGTCTTCAGGAGATCGAAGGTAAAACGGACATCGGCCGATGTGATCGGCTCGCCATCCGAAAAATGCGCGCGCGGATCGAGCCTGAAGGTCACCGAGGTACGATCGGCGCCGGTCTCGATGGATTGCGCGATCAGTCCGTAAAGCGTGAAAGGCTCGTCGAGAGAGCGCGTCATCAAGGTCTCGAAGACGTTTCCGTTCATCCCCTGCGCGGTGGAGCCGGCCTTCAGGTTAAACGGATTGAGACTATCGAAGGTGCCGAGGAATCCGATAGCGAGGCGGCCGCCTTTCACTGCGGCTGGATCGGCATAGGGCAGATGATCGAAGGCATCCTTGAGGGCAGGGTCGCCGTGCATGGCGATGGCGGGTGCGGGAACCGGGGCCGGCGGCATGGCTTCCGCCGCGAGGGCGGCACCAAGACAAGCGGCATGAAGAAGTAACGCAATCACGGCGAAGGCCGGCGCCAGACCCCGGGGCGATAGCTGTGTCATTGGTCCAATCTAGATCCCGACCTCTTCAATGAGGAATCGCTCATTGTCTCACTCATTTTGTCTTTCGCATGATCTTTTCCAAAAACCTGCATCTTTTTAAGGTCATGCTTTCACTCGTTGATTCGTGATCTGCCCAGGGGCGGGAAAGAGCACTTTGGGAAAAAGAACACTCTGGGAATAAGCCTTTCTTTAGCTTGGAAAATGATTTAAGAGAATCGCCGCGTCGATGCTTGTCATTGGGTTGGGGGGTGCCGTTGCGGCCAAATTGGCCGGCGCAGCGGCGGTGGCGTTCCGGTAAGGCTTGTGCCATTTTCGCGGGACCTGTCTTGACTTTTCCGGCAAAAAGCTCGACGTAACGAGGGCGACCGCGACAGCGGCGCCAAGATCATGAGAAATAGACCGGGAGAGGACCATGAACGATCACACCATTTCCATCGTCAGCGCCATTCTTATTTTGACCGTAGTTGTTCAGGTAATTCTTGTGAAAAGCTGGACCTAACGGATTCTTTTAGAGTGCGCGGCTGCCTGAAGCGGCCGCGCCACTTTGCCACCTCAGTCGAGAGCTACGGGGATTCTGGATAGGCCGAGAGGGGCAGGCCAAGAGCTGGGGCAACTAAACCCCGCTCGCCCGGGAGAGCGGAGAAAGTTCCCTCCCGGGATTCTTGAATCTCCCCGGACCAATAGCTTCATATTGATCAAGAATTTGCCGTGCAGCTGACGAGACTGCCTGGTGAGAGCGGGAGTAATTGTCCTGCACAAGACCGCGTAAGCGCTCACATTCCAAGAATCGCAAAGAAATCGCTAAGAATCGGAGCAGGTCCTTATCGAAAAAGCGATAACCTTTTTCGAAACATGCTCTTTTCGAGAATTTCTCTAAGCTTTGCAACAAGTCGTATCTTGGCTCGGGCACAGCAACCGCGCCTCGCCATGGTGCGTACCTTGCCATGCCGGACGTCAACGGATTGCCGCAATCACCGGGCCTGGGTTGGTTTCAGAGGCCAGTAACACGAACCCTACTATGCCCGGTGGCATAGCGCAGCATTGCCGCTGAGGTTTAGCTTCATGCTTTGGCCCAAAACTCCGGTCATTTCGTACAATCTGGAACGGCTACAGGGGTTGCAAGCCAGCCATATTATGCTTACCGAAGCGCTAAGCCCGGTGCTTCGTCGCGCATGCGGGCGCGAGATTTTGTTCGGGTCGTGACGGCGGCACCGCGCGCGGCGGGCCGCCAGGGGTGTTTTCATCGCCGCATCAAGTGCCGTCGCCTTATGGTCGATGCGACGGCAATTTTGAACGGACGATCATTGGAAAGGAAATTTGATGTCCTTCTTGTTGAAACGTTTCGGCGCGGCCGGTTTGGCCAGCGTTTTCCTGGCTGCGGGCACCGGAGCTTTCGCGCAGACGAAAAAGCCGGCGCAACCCCCGGCTCAGGCGCAGCCAGCTCCCGCCGAACCCGCACCAAATCAAGCCGCTCCGGGGCAGCAGGCGCCGCAAGGTCCTGTCAGGCTCTCTCTGGTCCCGACTCAAAACGACTGGACCAAGGTCTGCGGCAAGGATCCGGCTGCCAACAAGGAAATTTGCTACACGACTCGTGATTTCAGCGCGCAAGCGGGGCAGGCGCCGGTCTTGGCGCTGGCCGTCTACGATATCAAAGGCGACGATACCCGCATCATCCGCTTGCTGGTGCCGGTTGGCCTCATGTTGCGCCCGGGCTTCCGGTTTTCCATCGACGAGGGCGCAATGCTCGAGGGGAGTTTCGAAATTTGCTTCCCGAACGGATGTTTCGCTGAAGCCAAGGTCAAGGGTCCGACGATCGATCAGCTCAAGAAAGGGTCGATTATGAATGTCGCGGTCAAGAATCAGGCGAACAATCAAGTAACTTTCGAGATCCCGGTGGCGGGTTTCGGGAGAGCCTTCGATGGGCCTGCGATCGACCCGAAGGTCCTCGAAGAGCAACAGAAGAAATTGCAGGAGGAATTGCAAAAGCGCGCTGAAGAGGAGCGTAAGCGTCTCGAAGCCGCCAAGTCCGGCCAGGCCCCGGCGCCAGCGCCCGCAGCACCGCCCAAATAAGCCCGTTCACGGAGTGCGCTTGGTGGCACAGACAGCCGCGCGGCTTTGACGTAGGGTCGTGAACGTCCTCTTTCTTGAAGCGCGGTTGAGGCCGGCCAGTGTCCTGGAGTGAACCAGTGTCCTGGAGAGAAATGTGACATCGGCGCTGCTTCCGACCTATGCCCGAATCAATCTCGCTTTTGAGCGGGGTGACGGAGTCTGGCTGACCTCGACGGCCGGCGAGCGTTTTCTCGACTTCGGCGGCGGTATCGCCGTGGCATCGCTCGGCTACGGTCACCCTCACCTCGTCGCCGCGCTCAATGAGCAAGGCGCGAAACTCTGGCATACCTCCAATCTGTTCGAGATCCCGCAAGCGGAACGCTTGGCAAAGCGCCTCGTCGAGGTCAGCTTCGCTGACTATGTGTTTTTCACCAATTCCGGGGCGGAGGCTGTTGAAGGCGCTATCAAAACCGCGCGCAAATACCAATCGGCGGGCGGGCATCCGGAAAAATTCCACATCATCACCTTCGCCGGGGCTTTTCATGGGCGGACGCTCGCGACGATCGCCGCGGCGGGCAATCCAAAATATCTCGAGGGCTTCGGGCCCAAGACCCCGGGCTTCGACACCGTTCCCTTTGGCGACATCGAGGCGGTGAAAGCCGCGATCGGTCCGCAAACCGGCGCCATTTTGATTGAGCCGATTCAAGGCGAGGGCGGCATCCGCACCGCGCCGCCTCAC
>PLUZ01000131.1:0-535 GCA_003162995.1 Methylocapsa sp.
GGTGGTAGAGACCGGGAGGCGGTAGGCCCGCACCATGGGCATTAAAAAGCTCGGCGAGGTGATGCTCCATCGCACTTGCCAGCGTCTGGCGACGCTCGGGCTCCGCAGTATACCCAGACACAATTTCCGGCGCATCGACATGGAGTTCCATGTCCACCAATTGCACCGTGATGGCTTCTTGCGGATAGAGCGCGGCGAGCCGGCGGGTGAGATTTTCGAGTTCCCTAATATTGCCGGGCCAGCGATAGCGCTTGAGGCGCTCCAAAGCATCGGGTTCGATATGCTTTAACGGCAAGCCTTCGGAAGCGGCGAGCACGAAAAAATGTTGCGCGAGGTCGGCAATATCCTCGAGGCGTTCGCGCAACGGCGGCAGCCGCAGAGGGACGACATTCAACCGGAAAAACAGATCTTCGCGAAAGAGGCCTTGGCGGATTTGACCGCCCAAATCCTTATTGGTCGCGGCGATGATGCGGACATTTGTCTTGATGGGCATGCGGCCGCCGACCGTCGTATATTCCCCTTGTTGCAGCACGCG
>PLUZ01000131.1:577-4131 GCA_003162995.1 Methylocapsa sp.
GGAATTGCCGCCATGTTGATGGCAACGAACGGGCCTTTCTTGCGTTTGCCGTAATCATGCAGCGCGCGCGCGACAAGCTCCTTGCCGGTGCCGGATTCGCCGGTGATCATGACCGTGAGATCGGTCTGCATCAGACGCGCCAAGGCACGGTAAATTTCCTGCATGGCGGGGGAGCGCCCCACGAGGGGCATCCCGTCGAGGTCGGCATTCGGCGCGGCACGAACACGATTTTTCGGCTCAGACATCGCGCGCCCGACGATAGATACCAGTTCCCGCAGGTCGAAGGGCTTCGGCAAATAATCATAAGCGCCGCGCTCGGACGCCTTGATCGCGGTCATGAAGGTATTTTGCGCGCTCATGACGATGATCGGCAGATCCGGCCGCAACTTTTTCATCTTCGGCAGCAGTTCGAAGGCATTTTCATCCGGCATGACGACATCGGTAATGACGAGATCACCCTCACCCGACTGAACCCATCGCCACAGCGTTGCCGCGTTTCCGGTCGTGCGCACTTCGTAGCCCGCGCGCGACAAAGCCTGACTGAGGACAGTCTGGATGGCTGTATCATCATCAGCAACGAGGATATTACCCGCGACCATCAAACTGTACCTTCCTGGCGGCGGGAACTCTGTTCATACCCGCCGAATTTGAGAGGCTTGCGTGGTTTCCCCCACTCCGGAGGAAGTCCGCGGCCATGGCATCGGACTTTAGGCTTAGCCGCGCTTCATGCCTTGACCGTCACGAGGGACAAACATGGGCATCAGAACCCGGAACGTCGTGCGGCGGAAAGAGGATTCGCATTCTATGGTACCACCATGATCGCCAACAATCTTGGCAACCAAAGCAAGCCCTAGGCCAGTTCCGGCCGCCTTCGTCGTGACGAAGGGATCGTACAAATGGGGCAGCAAATCCGGAGCGACGCCGGAGCCATTGTCACGCACGCAAAATTCAAGCGGCAGGCTCACCGGCACTTTCGATCCGGGAATTTGCAGGCGCACGCCGGGCCGGAAAGCGGTCGTCAATTCGATGTTGCCGTCGCTGCGTGTTTCGCCAATTGCTTCGGCGGCGTTCTTCACCAGATTGAGGAAGATCTGAATGAGCTGATCCTTGTTGCCGAAAACCGGAGGAAGCGAGGGATCATAGTTTTCATGAAAGCGGATATGGTGCGCGAATCCGGCCTGCGACACTTTCTTGACGTGATCGAGCACGGTGTGAATATTGATTTTTGCGCGTTCGAGCGGCCGCCCTTCGGAAAACGCGCTCATCCGGTCGACAAGTTTCACGATCCTGTCGGTCTCCTCGCATATTAGCCTCGTCAGCGCGCGATCTCCATCGTTTGCATCGGCTTCGAGAAGCTGCGCGGCTCCGCGAATTCCTGAGAGAGGATTCTTGATTTCATGCGCGAGAACGGATGCCATCGCGGCAACCGACCGGCCGGCGCCCCGATGGGTCAGGTGGCGGCTGATTTTTTCGGAGAGAGAACGCTCCTGCAGCATGATAACGACGCCATCGTCTGATTCCTGCAGCGGCGTCACGAAAATATCGACCAACCGGTCGTCTTTCGGTTTTGCCAAGCATAATTCGACCCGGTATTCATTAATCGCCGCGCCCCGGGATCTCACTTGTTCGACCAGAGACAGAAGCGGCGATCCGGCGGTAACAAGATTGGCAAGCCTCTGCTGCGAAAGAGACGCCTGGCTCATGCCGAAAAAGACTTCGGCCGCGGGATTGGCATTGGCTATGGAACCATCAGGGCGAACGCCGACAACCGGATGCGGCAGAGCGTTTAAAAGTTTCACCGCGTCGCCGCCCGGAGTAAGAGTTGCCGCCCGCACCGGCCCTTTGGAAGAAAAAGGCGCGCTCATGCCGCCTCAATCAACAGAGGAGAGTCAAACAATTGGCAAAGGGTGACTCTGACCGCGCTCGGGCACTCAAGCCTGACCAGGCGTTGGCGAAAGGCAGCGCCGTCCCGCACGCCCGCCAGTTCGGCGTAGGCAGCGAGGTGTTTGCGCGCATGACGAACGCCATGACCGGGACCCAATATTTCGAGCAAAGTCTCGAAATGTTCGAGCGCCGCGCTTTTGCGCGCGGCTGGCGGTGTTTCGGCCCGGGCTTTGCCCTGCGCCAGGTAATGGGCAACATCGCCAACGAACCAAGGCCGCCCGATCGCGGAACGGCCGATCATCACCGCATCCGCGCCGGATTGCGCAAGCATCGACGCCGCGTCCGCGAGGCTCGCGCAATCGCCATTCGCGACCACCGGTATCGAAACAGCTTTCTTGACCGCGCCGATCGCAGCCCAGTCTGCCCTGGACGCGTAGAACTGACAGCGGGTACGGCCGTGAACGGTCAGCATGGCGATCCCTTCGGCTTCCGCCAGCCGGCCGAGTTCCGGGGCATTGACCGATTGACCATCCCAGCCGAGNNGGATGCGCACGGCCGCGATCGTGGCGCGGATAAGCGAGATCGCCAGACCAAGGTCGCGCATCAAATGCGATCCAGCATAGCCATTCGTGACCTTTTTCGCGGGGCAGCCCATGTTAATATCAATCATCACGGCGCCGGAGTCCTGCGCAAGCCGCGCCGCTTCCGCCATGACATAAGGATCACGGCCGGCGATCTGCACCACATGGAGACCAACGCCCGCGCCTTCTGCTTTCAGCCGGTTCGCGGCATCCCCGCGGGCGTAATGATCCGCGGCAACCATCTCGGAGACGGTGAGCGCGGCGCCAAATCGATGGGCCAGCCGGCGCATGCCGAGGTCGGTCACACCCGCCATCGGTGCAAGAAAAGCGCGCCCGCGGAGCTGCACTCCGCCTATTTGGAGGTCATCGCCACCAAGACTGCCTAAATTTTTAGCATAGCCTGTCATGCTCACATTATAATCAGTTGATGCAACGCGGCAATGAGGAAATTGCTTATTTTGGCGTCAAAATGTAAGAAATTTGACGCCGCCCGCGAAACGAAAGAGGAAGAAGGTTCCTTGCCCTCACAGCCAGAACAAGCCGGAAATTCATGAACGCAGCGTCGGAATTGGCGATTATCGTCGTCGCGGCTGGGCGCGGGACGCGTGCCGGGGGTGGAACTCCCAAGCAATACAGGAGTCTGGCCGGCAGGCCGCTACTCGCGCATACCTTGGATGCCTTGCTTCGGGCGGCTCCAGGCGCAATGATTCTCCCCGTTATTCACAAGGATGACATCGATCTTTATCGAATCAGCTCGGCTCCCTTCGAGGCACATGCCCGCCTTGCCCGCCCGGTTTATGGCGGGGAAACGCGGCAAGCTAGTGTCCGCCTGGGGCTGGAGGCGCTTGCTGAGCAGAAATCAAATCCAAAAATAGTTCTAATTCATGATGCTGCACGATTATTTGTAAGTGATACATTAGTTGATCTGGCGATCACCGCAGCAAAAACCTACGGTGCCGCTATTCCCGGTGTGACGCTCTCCGACACCATCAAGGAGATCGGTGCGAAGGGATTTGTCACCGCGACCACGCCGCGGGCGCGGCTGCGCGCGGTGCAGACGCCGCAGTCCTTCGCCTTCGAGCTGATCCT
>PLUZ01000109.1 GCA_003162995.1 Methylocapsa sp.
GAAGCGCTTTTGAAAAAAGCGGTGGCGATGGGCGCCGCGGCCTGAGGGGTCGCGGCGGAAAGATAACCGAAATCAGAAATCAGGTTTCTCAGCGGCAAGCAAAGGGATCTAATACCAAGTGCCATCAATTGCGACCGATTTACCCAATCATACATCCCAACGGGCATGATTTTCCAGAGGTGATTGATGAGAGTGTTCCATGCAAAGCAGCAGTCACCGAGGATATTTCGCCGTGGGATTTGAAGACGCGGATCGAGAGCAAGTTCTCGAGCACGAACTGCCAGATGGATGCCCTTATAGTAAATTATCGATTCAAGTTTGAATGGCGCGACGGCGACTTGCCCTAGTCTGCGACCAGATCGGAAACCACCGGTCGCGAGCCGGCACATTGCGCGGCGGCCGTAAAAGCTCGCTCAAAACGTGGCTCCAGGCTTAGGCGATTTCACGTGCGAGAGCGAAGGCGTCACGGAAATCGAGCGCGAGGTGGGTGGATGAAGCCGCTAAGCGCTGGAACAATCCCGCTTCCGTCTTGTATTTCACATCGCCGATGGCAAGTGGCCCGATTCCGAGAATGCCGCCCGGCAGTTCGACGCCATTGTCCATGAGCTGGAGACCCTCAATTCCCGCCGGCGGTACCGCATTGACGTCAGCCGCGATGATGAGCGATTTCGCTGAGGCGAGCGCCGACGCTGACAAGACTCGCACTCCCGCGGCCGCCGCGCAAAACACGATCTCGGCGCGAACCAACACCTCCAACAGCTGCACGGGCGTACTTGTATCGACAGCATGTACGTCAACGCCAAACCTCTTCTTGATGTCATCAGCCTTGGCCTGGACGCGTTCGAGTCCATCATGGCCGGCGAGCGTCACATCGGCGCCCTCCAGCGCGGCGATGACGGCGGAGGAGTACCCAACGACGCCAGTCGCTCCGAAGATCAGGATCTTCGTCTTGGCGAACCCCCGGCCTTTCTTTTTCTTCAGGATTTTCTCCACACAGGCCACCATCGCGGCGGCCGTCGTGAAAGACCCGGCCGGATCGGCGAACGAGGAAATCTCGAACGGCTTCAACAGGGTCGCCTTTAGCTGCTCCATCATGTCGAGGGCGAGGCCGGCATCCTTTCCAGCGAAGAAAACACATGTGCGAACTGCGTCTCGCGGGGAACGCGAAAACATAGCGTCCTGAATCAATGGTGTGATTTCGTCGAGTGTGACGCCCCTGTACGGCGTGACTGAATCGAACCCAGCGTCGAGCGCCATATTCACGTCGAAAGGGCTCATGTGCTTCAACGGACTGAGCATGTGCAAAATGTTTTTGGCCACGGATTTTCTCCTATTTAAAGGATCGCCCCTCTACAAGAACTCCATGATTTGGTCCTTTGCAAAAACCTATGTCTATACCCAAGGTTATGGTTTTCCATACACAGAATCGCGGAGACGCTGTGTCTTCTTAAATTGGAGCCAAATTGCGTACGTTGCAATCCATAGGGGAGCTGCACCTTGATGACTCCAAACGCGACATTTTTCTACGCTCCTCATGGCGCTGGCATGCCTAGACCCCCATCAAATACCTGCGGCCACGGTTCAGGATCGCATGGGAAACTAAGCTGAGGAAGAATGACGCTGAGACTGGCCACTATCTGGGGAATGCCGGCTTTTAGGTATTGCTCGCCATACGCGTTCACCCCTGAATGCGCTTCATCCGAACGAATTTTCGCTGTATTGACGCTGGGGGTAGTCTAGCTTTGGTCCGTGATCCTACGACCCGGTGCTAGTACTAACGAGAACTGGAATGACTGACGGCAGTGCCGCCGAAAAAGCAATCCCGTCACTTCATCTTGAAAGCTCCGGTCTGGGAATCAATGGCCCGCATAATTAGGTTTGCCTTAGCGATTGTATCCTCGATTTTGTCGCCAGGGAAAGTCTCACGGTCCGGACCGACGGGTGTCAACGCCGGAAAAACAGTGCGTCGGTTTCCCGGAGCAAAAATACATCAGCGAAGCTGGCATGAAGGGCCGGTAACTTGGGGCCTTTTCTGCAGGCATCAGGCTTGGGTCGGATTATCCGCCGGGGGCCGGCCGATCGGGAAATATCGCCAATGGGCAATGGGGTTTCAACCTCTGGGCTTCCCACTGTTCGTCGGCAAACTGGTATTCGCGCAGCTTATGGATTTTCTGCCGCTGCATAGTTTCGTCGCTGTGTCGGTGTTATCCATCGAGCTATCCGCCAAAAACTTTTTCACATTTGGATCAGTTTCTGTGCATGGCGTTCACACAACTGACGTTCCGCGAAAGTCCGGGTGCGATGTCCCGGTCATTGTTGAGATAGGAGGAGCGGCGTTGCTCGCCTTGAGCCGGTAGGCTCGGGGTGCTGATTCCACGANNCATGAACAGACTTATCACATCCTCCCCGAATTCCTGCGAGAGTGGTCAAGATCTTAAGCGCCGGCGAATATGGCGGCGAGTTTCGAAAATTTCTGCCCTGCCTCTGGGATCGAGGCGCTTGCCGATAGAAAACGACGCGCGAATGGCGTTCGGCCCGCGACAC
>PLUZ01000376.1:0-3822 GCA_003162995.1 Methylocapsa sp.
AGGCTTAATTCGCCGGCCTCGCCGTTCTTTTGAGTGATCACCGCCTCGAGTCCAAGTGCGTCCCGCAAGCTCTTCTCAAGCGCCCGCGTGTCGGCGGGTTTTTCCTGAGCCTCGCGTTTGCGCGGTCCCTGCCCCTTTGCGCTATAATTTTCCGGCACGCTCTCCAGCATCTGCTCGACGTCGCGGACCGATAGATTTTGCGCAATTATCTTTTCCGCAAGTACATCGGGCTCGGTTGCCGACAGCAAAACCCGCGCATGGCCCGCCGAGAGTTTTCCNNTGTTGGCGACATGGCTGCGGCTTTTGCCGATCACTTTGGCCAAATCGGTCTGGCTATAGTTGAATTCGTCGAGCAACTGTTCATAGCCCGCCGCCTCTTCGAGCGGGTTGAGGTCGCTGCGCTGAACGTTTTCGATGATCGCGAGTTCGAGCGCCAGCCGGTCGTCGGCCTCGACGCTGATGATCGGCACCTCATGCAATCCGGNNAGCGGCGCTCTCCGGCGATGATCTCGTATGTGCCAGGAACAGCCAGCACGGGGCGCGCTAGAAGCGGCTGGATAATCCCTTTTTCCTTGATCGAGGCGGTCAACTCGTCGAGCTGGTCTTCGCCGAATTGCTTGCGCGGATTGCGGGGATTGGGGCGGAGAAATTCGATCGGAACTTTTTTCGGCGCGCGAGGCGCGGTTGCGGCGCCTTGCGGATTTGCCTCGGCCCCGCCGAGGAGGGCGGCAAGACCGCGCCCGAGCCGCGGCCGCGCCTCTTCGGCAGGTTTATTTGGTTTCATAGTGAGCTTCCCAATCTCAATATCATTTCCATGGATCAAGCTGTCCTGAGAGAATCCAAAACGCTTCCTTAGGCTGTATAGCTAAACTATATAATTACTTCGCGGCGACAAAGGTTAAGCCGCGATGGAGACGCTCACGCTGGATCACCTCCGATGCCAGTTTCAAATAGGCTTGGCTGCCGCTGCATTTAAGGTCGTAGAGCAGCACCGGCTTGCCATGCGATGGCGCTTCGGACACTCTGACATTGCGCGGAATGACCGTTTCATAGACCTTGTCGCCCATGAACCCCCGCACATCCGCGACGACTTGCGTGGCGAGCGAGTTGCGCTGATCGAACATCGTCAGAACGATGCCATGGATGGTTAGCTCGGGATTGAGCGTGTTCCTGACCTGTTCGACTGTGTTCAAAAGCTGCGACAGCCCCTCCAGCGCGAAAAACTCGCATTGGAGCGGCACGACGACGCTATGCGCGGCCGCCATCGCATTCATGGTCAAAAGATTGAGGGATGGCGGGCAATCGACGAGCACATAGGTGAAGCGCTCTTCCGGGGGTAGCTCGGTCTGCTCTTCGGCGAGTGTCGTGAGCGCTTTCTTGAGGCAATAGGCGCGGTCCGGGCGCCCCGCGATTTCGAGTTCGAGACCGACAAGATCGAGCGTCGAAGGGGCGATGGAAAGACGCGGGACTCCGGTTTCGCGCAGGACAGCTTTGAGGCTCGCGTCCCCATTCAAGACATCATAGGTCGAGAATTTGCGCTCATCGCGGCCGATTCCAAGGCCGGTCGAGGCATTGCCTTGCGGATCGAGATCGACGATGAGCACGCGCTCTCCCATCGCGGCGAGCGCGGTCCCGAGATTGATGGCGGTCGTGGTCTTGCCGACCCCGCCTTTTTGATTGGCAAGCACGAGTACACGCATGGCGGCAAGCGGCACCTCTTTGCTCCTTAAAAGCCCCAGCAGCACGAGGGATCCGTGGGGGACGGCGACTTAGGGCTGTATTCCAAGATGACATGCTGCGTTTGAGGTAGAGTCTCCGGCTGGCATGCAAGAATGGAAATCATCAGCCTCTTAACCAAAATCCCCAAGATCCCAGAACGGCGCCGATCAAGCCATAAGCCCAATATCTATCCCGCTTGGAGAAAATTTCCGTAAAGATAATCATAATCGACGCAGCAAGCAGAACCCCGCTGAGAACGACGCGTGGAACATAATAAAGCAGAGTGAATCTCGGGGAGTTGACCGGCCCGGGCGGCACCAGCGCGAGATCGGGGCTGTAGAGGGGGCTCAAGATGAGAAGCAGCACGGAACCAACCGCGAAAAGACCCAATCCGTAATATCCGGGTTTCATATTTGGTCCATTCCCCAACTCCCGCGCTGCTTCACCAGCACCAGGCGCGCCGTGGAACAGGTTTGGCTCTCGATCGTCGTTATAAAATATTTACCGGCCGTTAATGACAGGGTCAATTCCGCCTCGGCTTGTTTCCCCTTGGAAAAGACACCGGTGGCGCCTTTTTCGATGTATTTTTCCACATAGAGGATGAGGTTTTCGAGCGGCGCCAGGGCGCGCGCGCTGATCGCATCGATTGGCTCAAGGAGCGCAGGTAAGATTGTCTCTATCCTGCCGCAATGAATAATCGCGGGCGCCGCTGTTTCCCGTGCGACGGTTTGCAGGAAGGCGCATTTGCGCTGATCGGCCTCGATCAGATGGACCCGCGCGCCCGGCTCGTCAGCAAAAGTGATCGCGGTGACCAGTCCTGGAAATCCGGCGCCGGAGCCGAGATCGAGCCATCGCCGCGCCTCGGGGACCGCCTGCGAGACCTGCAAGGAATCGGCAAAATGCCTGACCCATATGTCGTCGAGGGTCGATTTTCCGACCAAATTGACTGTGCGCTGCCATTTTTCGAGGAGATCCGCGTAAATCTTGAAACGCTGGAGAGTCTTCTCCGGCAAATCCGCGAGGAGGGGATGAGCGGCGCGGATCGTGGCAAGGCTCAAGATCAGGGTCCGGCGCGGCGAAGCTTTGATGCCAAAAGGGTCATGGCGGCGGGTGTCATTCCCTCGATTCGCAGGGCCTGCCCCATGGTGCGCGGCCGGATCTTTTCGAGCTGTGCGCGGATCTCATTGGAGAGCCCTGGCAAACCCGCGTAATCCACATGGTCCGGGATCGCGAGCGCCTCGTCGCGGCGGAAGGCTTCGATGTCCTTGGTCTGGCGATCGAGATAGACCGCATATTTGGCGTCGATTTCGATTTGCGCGGCAATTTTCGGAGCAATTCCGGCGAGCTCCGGCCAAATTGCTGTCAAGCTTCCGATTGAAACGTCCGGCAGGGCCAAAAGATCGAAAGCGGAGCGGCGCATGCCATCTAAATTGACCTTGAGCCCATGCCGCGCCGCCGCGTTCGGGGTGAGGTTCAATCCTTCCAACAGCCCCCGCGCGCGGGAGAGCGCTGCCTCCTTCAAGGTGAAACGCCGGGCCCGCTCTGCTTCAACGCAGCCGAGCGCGATGCCTCGCCCGGTGAGCCGCTGATCGGCATTGTCGGCGCGCAGCGAAAGGCGATATTCGGCGCGCGAGGTGAACATGCGGTAAGGCTCGCTCACGCCTTTCATCACCAGATCGTCGATCATGACACCCAGATAAGCGTCGGCGCGGCTGAAAGTGATCGTGTCCTTGGCCCCGGCCCGCAAAGCGGCATTGAGCCCGGCGACGAGGCCTTGCGCGCCCGCTTCCTCATAGCCAGTGGTGCCATTGATCTGCCCGGCCAGGAAAAGCCCTTCGATTTGTTTTGTCTCGAGGCTCGGGTGCAAGCCGCGCGGATCGATGAAATCATATTCGATCGCATAGCCGGGCCGCAATATGCGCGCATCCTCCAGCCCAGGTATCGCGTTGATGAAGGCCAGTTGCGTGGCCTCGGGCAGGGAGGTCGATATTCCGTTGGGATAGATCGTGGCGTCATCCAGCCCTTCCGGCTCCAGAAAAATCTGATGGCCATCGCGATCGCCGAAGCGTGTGACCTTGTCTTCGATCGACGGGCAATAGCGCG
>PLUZ01000376.1:3849-4288 GCA_003162995.1 Methylocapsa sp.
ACCCCCCATTGCTCCTCCAGCCGCTCCCAATGGATCGACGCGCCATCCAGTCGCGGGGGAGTGCCGGTCTTGAGGCGCGCCACGGCGAAGCCCGCGTCCCTTAAATTCGCGCCAAGCCCATTGGCCGGCGGATCGCCCATGCGCCCGGCCGGGATGCGAATTGCGCCGATATGAATCATCCCGTTAAGGAAGGTGCCCGTCGCCAGCACGACCGCCTTGGCGTAAACCTCTTCCGAGTCGAGCTGAACGCCGACGACCTGCCCCTCATCGATCAGAAGACCCTCGACCGATCCTTCAAGCACCTCGAGATTGCCCGTAGCCGCAATCGCGGCCTGCATCGCCTGACGATAGAGCTTGCGGTCAGCCTGCGCGCGCGGGCCGCGCACGGCGGGGCCCTTTGACCGGTTCAGAACTTTGAACTGTATCCCGGCGGCGTCGG
>PLUZ01000060.1:0-3278 GCA_003162995.1 Methylocapsa sp.
ATGAAGCCGAACAGGCTGAACGTAACGGCCGTGAGAATGAGGAAGGCAAGCATCCACAACGGGTGGACAATCTCGAACGCCACGAACATCCGTGCGGTGACCAATATGATTAAGCCCAGCAAGATCGACTTGCTGGCTGCCGCCCCCACATAGCCGATGACGATCTCGATATAGGAGACCGGAGCCGAAAGGATCTCGTAGATCGTGCCTGAAAACTTCGGGAAAAAGATGCCGAAGGAGGCATTGGAGATGCTCTGCGTTAAAAGGGACAGCATGATTAGCCCTGGGACGATGAAGGCGCCATAGTGGATCCCGTCGATCGCCGAAATGCGCGATCCGATGGCCGCGCCGAAGACAACGAAATAGAGGGACGTCGAGATGACCGGCGAGACGACGCTTTGCAGCAGCGTCCGCAAAGTGCGCCTCATCTCAAAAATGTAGATCGCGCGGATGGCGTGAATGTTCATGGCCTCGCCCTCACCAGACTAACGAAGATTTCCTCCAACGAACTTTGGCTAGTCTGGAGGTCCTTGAAGTCGATCCCAAGCTCACTCAATTGTCGCATCAAAGCAGCAATTCCAGTGTGGTCGCCTTGCGCATTGAAGGTGTAGACGAGTTCTTTTCCGTCGGCCGACAAGTCCAGTTGGTAACTGGTGAGTTCGGCCGGGATGCTGTCGAGCTCGGTCTGCAAGTGCAGCGTCAGATGTTTCTTGCCAAGCTTGTTCATGAGCACCGCTTTGTCCTCCACCAGGATGATTTCACCCTTGCTGATCACCCCGATGCGGTCAGCCATCTCTTCGGCCTCCTGGATGTAGTGAGTGGTGAGAATAATGGTTACACCGGTCGCGCGCAGCGATCGCACCATCTCCCACATATCCCGCCGGAGCTCGACATCAACGCCCGCCGTGGGCTCGTCGAGGAACAGGATTCGCGGCTCGTGTGAAAGAGCCTTGGCGATCATGACCCGGCGCTTCATGCCGCCCGACAGCGTCAAGATCTTGCTGTCCTTTCTGTCCCACAAGGACAGATCCTTCAGCACCTTCTCGATATAGTCTGGGTTGGCGGCCTTGCCGAAGAGGCCGCGACTGAAGCTCACCGTGGCCCACACCGTCTCGAACGAGTCGGTGGACAATTCCTGCGGGACCAGACCGATCTTGGATCGCGCGGCCCGATAGTCGCTGATGACGTCATGGCCGTCGGCCATGACAACGCCTCTGGTCGGATTGACGATCCCGCATATGATGCCGATTAAGGTCGTCTTGCCGGCGCCATTCGGTCCCAGCAGTGCGAATATCTCTCCTGGCCAGATTCGCAGATTGACGTCTTTGAGAGCCTGGAAGCCAGAAGCGTAGGTCTTGGTGAGACCAGACACGGAAATAATAGGATGCACGGAGCCCCCGGTTGAGATGACCAAAAGTCGAAGATAGCCTTACAAAAGAACAAGCTCAAACAGTCGCCTGACCTCGCTCGTCACCAACATTCGATCATAGCCCTAAGCAGAATCTTCCAGCCGATACACTGTTTTGGGAGACCTATAAGCTATCGCCGGGATAACTTGGACCCTGCGCTCGCCCGCCTCTTGGGCGCAATTCTCCACGAGAGCCAGGTCGCGTGCTGGATAATTTCGGGCGGAAAGCGATAGCCGCTATAGCTGATTTTGATCATCTCGGATGGTACGGCTATAGGTCACTGACGGCAAGCCTGCCGCCGGCGTGACAAGGCCGCAACAACGTATCCAGTCTCAGGACCATAGACCCGGCCCAGAGGGAAATCGGCGCGGCCTGGTTCTCAATACAACGTGATCGATCGCGTCCAGAAGGAGCCGGTTCGTCATGATAGCACGTTCGACATATCTTGTTTTAGTGCCGGGGCTGGCCTGCACCGAGGATCTTTTCGCAGAACAGATCGCGTCGTTGCGGGGAGAAGTGACGATAAGCGTCGCGGATCATGCGCGACACGACACGATGAGTGCGATCGCCCGGGCGGTCCTTGCGACGGCGCCAAAGCGATTTGCACTGTGCGGCCTCTCCATGGGCGGTGCCATTGCTTTCGAGATGGTGCGCCAAGCGCCCGACCGTATTGAGCGCCTCGCTCTTCTGGATACTTCTGCACTCTCCGACACCCCCGAACAGACCGAACGGCGCCTCAAGCTAATAGCAATGGCACAGACCGGCGAATTCAAACTCGTCCGCGAGACTTTATGGCTGTTGTTCGTGCACCCAGCGCGGTACGACAACGTTGCGTTGAAACGAGCCGTATTCAAAATGATGGATGACACGGGACCAGAAACTTTCATCCGCCAGCAGAAAGCGCTCATGTCGAGGCCGGATTCGCGACCGTCATTGGGAGCGATCCATTGTCCGGCTCTTGTGCTGGTGGGGAATGAGGATGCCCTTACGCCTGTCTCAGTAGCCCAGACAATCTCGGACGGAATCGCCGGATCGAAGCTCGACATTGTACAAGACTGCGGTCATCTGTCTACAATGGAACGGCCGGATGCGGTAACAGAGGCATTGCGCGCCTGGATAGATCAGTAGTTTTAATGGATTGGACAGGCCGAAGACGTGACCGTGAGGGGAGCGCCGCTTACACAAGCTTTCCTCGTGCTCGGCCTCAGTGCCACTGCGACAGTTCAACGGTGACGCCCTCTGGTCCTTCGACGAAGACCAGCTTACGCGAGTGAAAGTCCATGACCTCGTTGCGAGTTCGGAAGCCGCGCGCTCTCAGTCTGGCGACCTCGGCCCCGATATCGTCCACGGCAAAGCAGATGTGGTTCATGCCGAGTTTGTTTAGATCGCGAATATGCGGATCAGGCAGGGGGGCAGGATGGTGATAGCGCAGTAGTTGGATCTCTGTCCGCGGAGAGGCGTTTTCTAGGACCAGCGTGACATGCTCGGCTTCGATATTCGGAACGCCCATGTAGCTGGCAAACGGCTCTCCGGAGATCACCACAGATATCGCCTCCGCGAACCCCAAGGCAGAGAAGAATGCCTTCGCTTGATCGATGTCGCGCACGACGATTGTCAAATGGTCGAAGTGCTTCACCATTTTCGTTCCTCCCTAATATCCACCAATCAGTCCGTGTCCCTGTCCCGGTTAGCTTCCATCGCTGCGCCGATTGCCATCTGACTGGAAGGCTAATCGATGCAGATAACCTGACACTGAAATCCGTGAGCCACACACCCTGATTAGTCGGCTTATTCTACCAAGTCTCCTGGATGATGACTCATGGTGAGGGACGTCATTGCGAGGAGCGAAGCGACGAAGCAATCTTTTAA
>PLUZ01000060.1:3332-3505 GCA_003162995.1 Methylocapsa sp.
GGTGTTGCGCTAAGCCAGAAGCTTAGCTCAGCCGACTTCACTTCGTTGTCAGCCGAGAAATACCCGTCTTGCCAGGTGTCGTCGGCGGCCAGGAAGTGCCAAGCCTTGTTCTTGTCGGCGTTCAACCAGTAGCGCCAAGCATAATGGTCGTACACGTCGAGACAATGCGCCGC
>PLUZ01000060.1:3568-7120 GCA_003162995.1 Methylocapsa sp.
GCATCGTTCTTGTTAACTCCCTGGGCTCGGATCACACGATAGTCCTCGGGAAGTGGCGGATCGCCCTTCTGGCGCTTGGGCAGCTTGTCTTCGGAGCCCCCGCCATTAATGGCCGTGTAGAATCCGCCTGCCGCCTGGGAAGCGGTCACCGCGCCCCGCACGAACAGTGACGGTTTGGCCTTCAACGCATCCGCCACAGCGTCAATGATACTTGGTGAACCGGGTTCGAAGGCAAGGAACAGCACCGCTTGCTGTGCCTTGGCAATGATGTCGAATACTTCCGTCAGATCCGGCGGNNACGGGCCTTGGCGTTCTCATCGCGAAAATCGCTGGATTGCTGCGCCTCGCCGCCCTCGCCCGGTGGATCAGTGTCCGCCTTCAGTCTGTTCCAATATTCCATGTAAGCCGCCGCAAGCCTGGGCGAGCGGGCAATGACAGAATTATTAGTTTGCGCACACAACGCGTTCGAGGTCCAATTGGTGGAGCCAAACAGAACGGCCTGTGGCCCACCCTTGTCGAGCACTTGAAACTTGTTGTGGCCGATATGACTGCTCGGCATGAATCGGTCGATCACGTTAGCGCCAGCGTCGCGAATCTGTTGGCGCTGGTCGGCGTAGGTGTCATTCGTCTTCGTCCCGTCTGTGGTGCCCGGCATGTTGGAGAGGATCACATTGGCCTTGTCCTGCAGTTTGGCCAGGTGATCGATTACCTCCGGATCCTGGAACTCATACAGCGCGCAGAACACCTCGCCGCCATTTCCGGCGGCTTCGTCTGACAATGTGGTAAGCGCCCCGATCATCTGGCCGGCCAGATCCAAACGCAGTGGGTCACCTGCTTTGATTATGTGCGCCTTGAGCTCGTCGACTATCGAGCCAGCCGGCGAACCATCCGTCAGCACATGCGCGGTTGCCTGGGTCGCAAGGATACCACGGTTGAAATAGACCGACAGCGAACCGTAGTGCGGGCTGAGCTGGACCTCGTTGGAAACCACCGGGCCATATGGCATCGGCTGGAGGCTCCCAGGCGTGCCGGTCATGGGCACAATCTTGTACTTGTAGGTGCCACCACGCTTGGCGTAGACGTCCTTCCATAAAAATTTCTGCACCGGATCGTTCGCCGTGGTGCGCCCAGGTGTCGCTTGCTGACCAGAGAAGGTCGCCATGGCTGGCAGGCAAGTCTCGGTTCCTGCACGGACATCGACACGGTACACCGCGAAGCCGAGGCAGTTCGGCAGCTTGCCGCCAAACGTCCATGCTACGACCGCAACATCGTTGTTGGCGAATGCTACCGCTTTCATTCCAGATTTTCCGTTTGGACGTTTCCAGGCGAATTATGCGCTCCTCATACGACGGACACAACGAATTTGTAGCCGGATTAACATCTATTCAGCCATCTAAACTTGGGCCTGTGGATCCATCGCTCGTGCCATTCAAAAGCGGGGAGCGCAAAAAGATAGAGCAAAGCGGCTATTTCATCATCGCTAATATCGGCGATCAACAAAGCGATCTCGAATNNAATGTAGGTTCAAACTCCCCGACCCATTCTACTTCATACCTTGAGCCGACGCACTTCACCCATTACAGCTTGTGAGGTGATCCGCGGTATCCCTCGACGTCGGCGTATTTGTAAAATTCCCGCGCCTCTTTGAGGCACTGCTCATTTGTCAAGATTTTTTCCTCACCCGGAAAGCGCTCCTTGGGAAAGTGAAGCGCCAGCGTGTCGAGTTTCTTGCCACCCTCGTCGAATATCTCGTAGGCCCGATCAGTGCACAGGAACGAGGTGATGGAGGGAGAGAAATCCTTGATTGTCCCATCGTGTGACACAAAAAACGCCTGTTCCAGATCGTTTTGATCCGCATTGCTCATCTTGTCTGCGAATTTGAGATTTTCGTCGTTGAGCATCTTGAATTCAGCCAAACCGATTTCCGACGCCGGAATGGGAACGGGTGCCCCAGGCAGGGTTGAAACTACTCCCTGTGCATCTCGAATCGGAATGCGATTAGCAAGGTTATACATGATGTTGCCGATCATGTATGCCGTGAAATCGTTTTGCATATAGACGATCTGCTTGACCCCACCCAATGACATCACGCCGGAACACTGGGCGCAGGATTCCAGAGAAGTGTAGAGCGTGACCTCGCTGAGCGAGAAAGCGCGCGATCGGTCCCCGATTGGTTGTCCGGTTTTCCAACTATCAAAAAAGTCGGTGAGACTGAACAATCGCCTGACTAGGCGCGACTCGGCGTGCTCGGCGGTGCTTCTAAAAAAGTCGTTATGATTGAAATCAAAGTCTATGATCGCACCGTTGCCATCGACGGCGATGCACGCGATATTATGTCCAAGGTAGCGATCCCTATTAATACGGGTTCCCTCAGGGTTTGCGATCCTGTCACCGTGGTAGCGTTGAGTCTTTGGAGACTGCTGGATGAATTCGATCTGCTTCGCTCGCTGAGGATAGTAGCCGAGCGGTCCGTGCTTGTTGCCGTTCCAGAAGCGATGGATCAGTTTCATCAAAAGATAGCAGTAGATCCGATGACGCTCCTTGACCGCGTCTTGGGCCAATTCCGGTGCGTCCTTGTCGAAGTTGACTTTGACCACCTCGCTCAGATGATTACGCCAATTGTCGACCAGCGGCTGCGCCTGGGTGTCGAACCCCGGCGGCAAGGGCTGCGATTTCTGCGCCATTGCCGGCGTCATGCTCGCTAACGCACTTGTGGCGCTGGCAGCCCCGGCAGTCTTCACAATCAGGTCCCGTCGATTAATTCCGTCGCTGTCACGCATCGACGCCTCCACTAATTTCCAAAAACCCAATCAAGTAATCGCAACGACACAAGAAAGTGTGGACAATAACACGCCACAAAAAATCCTGCAGTTTTTGAACAAGTTGTCGTCAATAAGCACGTGCAATAATAACATGAGGAAAATTTTGGGTAAAGCTGAGCTATGTCTCCAAACAGTGCAATCGCTCGGAAGGAAACGGGTGTCCAACGTCAGTACCCGTGAGACAGATTTGGCGGGGTAAAGTAGGGAACGACTGTCTTGTTGCTCAAGCGGGGGTTGGCTGCCATGGGCGTCTATCTCGAAGGAAGTGTTGAGGATTGTGGTTAGCTTGCGGGCAACGGCGATGAGAGCGACGAGTTTCGACTTTCCAGCAGCGACGAGTTTGTCGCGGAAGCTATTGAGGTGTGGATTGTAGCCGCGGCGACTATGGCACCGACGAACCAGGAGGCAAGCGCAACACCCAAAAAAATCCGCGCTTTCTTCGTCAAAGACACGCTCAGATACGCCGCTTGAATGACCAATTACTTATGTACTGATTAATAATGGACCCTGTTCGGGCACTGCAAGGATCGAAAGGGACAATGGAGGCTACACCGGGATATTTCTGACGAGAGGCGCGCGATGACAAATTAGCCCGCAATCTGGCTATTTCGACCAGGTTCCAATCGTTCGATGGCGTTTCGTTCGAACCCGTTTTCGTGGTTTCCGGAAACATAAAGACACTCGGCCGAGTTGATAATGTAACCGGCCATTCCTATCCCCGTGAAAGATG
>PLUZ01000561.1 GCA_003162995.1 Methylocapsa sp.
CCCGGAACAATTCTGCAGTTTACGCTCCCCGCGTATCGCGCTGACGCAGTGTAACCGGAGGGAACGGCACGGCCAGCACCGGCGTGAGCCAATATCCTTGCGGCAGGTTTTCAGCGCGGGGACGCGGACTCAACCCGCCACTGCGTGGATGCGCCGGTTCGGAACCAAGGAAGAAGGACCGTTTGTTAATCCTGCACGAAGCCGCTTGGCCACATCCACAACGTCGGCCATTTCGGGCGTTGTGATGATCAAATTACAGCCGTCCCCGGCGCCGCGGCAATGCCCGCTGAGCGTCCACCGCATGGCTATTTTAACCGCTCCGTAAGTGTTGATTGTCCCTCTTAAGCAATGAGGGTCAGTCAGGTCGATACCGGTCACCTCGGCAGGATATCCGTTTTTTGTCTGCGTTGCGACAGGAGCGATGAGGATAANNAGCATACCGGTTGCGATTAGCGCACAACCTCGAACAGATTTTGCGATGATTCTAGGATCAGCGTGTCATAGTCCAACCGGCGCGCAGGGATGAGTTCCCGCCCCTCATCATCCGCTACCACGGCCAGCGTGATTTCCTTTTTCGCCCTGTCTATAGCGTCGATACGCCCAAGCCGGAGCTGAAAAGGGTGCATTGTTTTCGGCCTGGTGCGAGCCGCGTTCCCGGCACCTTCGTTGAAGACGCCTCCCTCTACTTCATACAGGAATGGGCTCCATCTTGTGCTCATCGATTGATCGACGAATGTAACCAGCGCCTTGCCATTTCGTCCGAGTTTGTGCCCAAGCCGCGCGGCAAGAACAAAGCCGTCAGCCCCGCGCCCGATGACGACGATGTGGTGTGCTTCATTTGAACAGTTCATGGGTGAATGCTCGCGCAAATGTGGATCCATATGACCGCCCCGGCTGGCGCTTAACCTCTCTCAGGAAGTCAATCTGTTGCTCATGCCATTGCCAAACCGGAACGCCTTCAAGTCAATGCCGGCGAAGGTGTCGCTCTTCGCATCAGAACTCAGGGGTAGGCGTTGAATACGGCAAGAAGCGCCTTTGTCTCGATGACGTAAGCGGAGGCGAACAAAACCGCGGTAACGAGTCCGAGCTCGATGGAGTGAAGCCCGCCGCTATAAGTCTTGATAAAGGCAAAGCTTTCTTTGGCCTTGGAGCTGGCGGGCAAGCCGCTTCATAACGATCTTCGTGTTCATGGTGCGATACTCCGTGATTGTCTGTTGATGAGGCATTTAGACAATTCACGGTGATCTCTCCATTGCACCTTCGGAAACCTAGGACATCATTTGGTTTAGAACCCTATACCTTGGTATAGGTGGTCGCGTTGCACTTAATCAGAGGGCAGAAAGAAGTTGGGGGTCAAATAGGATGCGGTCAAGATCTTCGTTGAATACCGTATGGAGATGTTCCCGATGAAATGGACGTTGAAGAGGTCAGAACAAGGTTTGTAATGTTTTTAAGGCAGAGACCGTCTCTGACTTGGGGGTTTCACTTGGCGGCGCGCCATTCATGTTGAACGCTTGGCACTCGATAATGACAAGGTTCTTAAGCGCAAAGGCATGGTTGGCAATGACCCCAGACCGTCTCTGGAGCGGAACCGCCTTGAGCAGTGACGTCCGTTTCTATGGATCGCCTCTGCATTCCTACTCAGTGGGGGAAGACTATTTTTGACGCCGCAAATCGGAGAATGGGTGGTCCGAATTGGGGCAACTTGCGGCATTCGGCGCCGGGCACACAATGACCGGAACGAGTCGGAACCAGCAATTGGCCGACACGCCATCGGACGACCGGTATTGACTCAAAGCCTCGGCGCCGACAGTGCGCAGAATCTTCAGGAGTGAGATGAAGAGCAGACGTACCGCTGACGTGGTTGTTAGTCTCAGGATGACACATTCTGGAAATTTGCAGTCGCTTCTACCAGCCAGAAACCGGACATTCGCTCTCGTTACAGCGCCAATTACAGCGTCAACATCATCACCCTCCGAATGCTCAGTTGGACGGAGTGATCCAGTTTCGTTGTAGGTGTAAGTTGTTATGACGCCTCGTCACCCCTCGTGCCGGCGAGACAGTTTAAGCATTTAGTTTAGACGAGCGACGACGGCCAGACGTTTAATCTCGCCGTTTTGATACGCCTGCAAAAAGGCATTGTAGTTTCTGAAGGACACGCATCCGTTCGAATCGCCATTCGGGCCAAGCATGAAAGTGTGTGCGAGAAGGCCTGTCCGTCCATAGACGTCGCCGCCGCCAACGGGGATAAGGCGCAACGCTTGGACTCCGTGGAAAAGCTGCTCCCGCGGCGTAAGCTCATAGACATTCGGCGGCGTGGCCCCGCGCATGCGTTCGTTAACGTAACGCGGATCGTCTAACCTATTGCCGAGACCAGAATGCGCTTCCAATCTCGTTCCATTGGGCAAGTAGACGGTATGCGCCGCGACATCGTAAACGGCGGTCCATCGGTCGTAGCGGGGCGACGGGCTGGATGGGATACTCGGCGTATTGCGAAGAACGCCATCTTCGGGGGCCGCGTAAGCGAGGACCGCTCCCGAAGATTGGGGCACGCCAAAAAACTTCTCGAAGAACGTGCGATTATCGGTGGCGGTGGCCGGGAGGGCGATTTTTCTGTTCTGCTGCGCTAACCGGCGGCCGGACGCAGGGAAGGGATTATGGCTTGCCGGCAATCCTAACTCGGCGGGACGCGGTGCCGGCAAAGGTGGGTTCTCGCCAAGTCGGGAAACTACCGATTTCGACACTGGCGAGACGTTTTCCGGCTCTGCGATTGCCACAGAGGTCGCCGGCTGAGCTAACTCAAGGTTCGAGTCAAGTGGAAAGCTTTGCGCAAGCGAAACCGGTGTTGAACCCGAGAAAAATCTCGGGTCGAACAGCGCGCCATAGGGATTCGAGGCAACGATAACCGCAGGCGAGACCGCTGGCGCTTCAACGGCATTGGGGGCGGCGACGGGACGCACGTATTGCATCCAGACGCCAACCAATACGCTGGAGGCGAGAATGACGGCACCTGGAACGGTCAGAGAAAAAATTCTCGAAAATAAATGGCCGCGCTCGCATGGAATGAAATCAAAACCCCTATCGATCCCTTGTGTCATGCGTCTGGTTCTCGAATTAATTCAACTCGTGGTGCCATTCGGCAAAGGTTCTCCGTGGCGCTGGAAGGCGCGATCGGTGGCAACAATGCGTAGGAAGCGTCTCAGCCTCGCTTAACGTCGGCGAAAAGAGCTTCGCAGCCTTGCTGAAGCACCATTGCGGCGATTTTTAGTTATCTGATCAAAATTCGGATTTAGCCTTAACGCGAGCTTGTCAGGTGCGCCTTTGCTCGATTGGCGAGTCTGCAGCCTCTCGAAACGACCACAATTTCCCAAAAATCTGGAATGGCATCTATGTCCGCTTATCCATCATGAGGGTCTTGCCGGCGCTATTTGCGGCGCCCCTCGGCCGCCGCCAATCACCGGTTGGCGAGCCAGAAAATTAAGGTTAGGACAGCGCTGATCAGCAGCCCGGTGGTGATCGGAAAATAGAAGATAAAATTCTCATGCTTGATGACGATATCGCCGGGAAGACGCCCGAGCCCGAGCCGTTCGGCCCAGCGCCACAGCAGACCAATGGCCACCAAGACGAGGCCCAGTACAATCAGAACTCGTGACATCTTCACCTCTCGAATGCCTTCATCTCGCTAACGCCGCAAGAAACGTACTCCTGTACCAAGGATCGTCGCCTTGAATAGAACGGGTTTGCACGCCGTGCGCGGGGCGTTCTTTGCTAACGACGATTGGCTCGAACGGAAATGTGATTCTCTTGAGTTGTCGGCGGCAGCGGGGGATTAAGCATGATGGGCGATCGACTCGCAACGCAGCAACGCAGGAGAGCATTTTTCTACGAATTCCGCCTCGATGAATTCATGCCGTCCAATCACATGCTGCACGCGATCGACGGGTTGGTCGATCTTTCTGATCTGCGTCGGCATCCGGCACCATTCTACAGATCGATGGTCGATCGATCATGACCTAATGATCCGCATGTTGATGGTTGGCTACTGCTCAGTCATTCGCTCCGCCAGTGCGCCCATATTTCATGGTGCCCCGGGCCATAGGTCAGGCAATCGCCGTACGTCTCCGAGAGTGTGGGCGAGGAGCCGGCCGTAGCGCTCCTCAATTGCTACAAAGCACTTATTTGGCCGCAGCCGATGCCGATGCCGATGCCGACCAGCGTCCCCTAAAAAGGGGACGCAGAGGAAGCGGTTTTGTGATATTCAATTCGGGCGATGCGGATTGAAGGAGGTTAGAGCCGGCTCGGCTGCAAACGATTTTCAGCATTCCCTCCTATTGAAGCATTGGCTGGGGAAGAAGGATGCGCCAAGGTTAAAAACTTTCGAGCGACCGAAACGGCGGTGGAAGCCGGGCGTCCCCATGTTGATGACCGAAGATGGAACACCGTCCTCAATTTTTGCAGTGGCGTAGTCAATAGCTTCAAAAGCGAATGCCCGTTGAAAGTGATTCAGGATCTAAAATGACTATTTTAGACGTATGTTCGGAAGTCGGCAGCCTGCGCGTCGAGGAAGAGTGCATTCTCGCTTCCTTCACCCGGCGCCTGATCGAGATTGCCTCGGTCGCGGGAGCACCGGGATCGGGCACTTCCCC
>PLUZ01000501.1 GCA_003162995.1 Methylocapsa sp.
TCAGCCAACCCCGCCTTTGCTCCGAGCCGCATAAAACCCCAGACTTTTTGCCGCTCTCCTCACCGCAGCCTCTCCACGTTGGTTCTTGGAACCGGACAACCGACTAAACGTTGGCCCCTATAGGCTGCAAAAACGCAGCATTCCCTAAAAGCGTAGCGAACGAAGTCCCCCATGGATACCACTACCCTTCTTATCATTATAGTTCTCGTTTTGCTGCTTGGCGGCGGCGGCTGGTACGGCCGTGGGCGCTGGTATTGATCAAGGGATAGCGCCCTATTGATTGGCGGCGCGACTGACTAAGGCGCCGCCTTTTCTTATCGATCACCGCCCCCCGCCCCGCCCTTGTCACTCCGGCCGCGAAAGCCGCTCTTCTTTTTTTGCTGTGGTCCATGTGCGGTTCCGCACGGAGCGGACTATCCATTTGGGGAATAAAGCACTATGGCTCTCTGCACCTTGGCGGCGCGCCAATGCGTCGTCCTTTTCCTCATTGATGGATTCATCCTTTGGGGGTGAGTTACATTTAGTGGCCGCCGAAAAAACGCATCACCAGCGAGAGCCCGCTTAGGATACTGATTACGCCCGCGATGGCTATTAATGCGATGCGCCCGGCCCATAACGCCAAGGTGCTTTTAAGCGAGCGGCGCGTCCCGCTTTCAGGGCATTCTTTTGCCGTCATCGTCCAGCCCTCCCATGTTCCGCCTCGACCCGCATCCGGCTACTTCTCGGCGCCAAGCATGGCTTGAATATTGCTTAATTCATTCCAGCTTGGCGATCCTCCCAAGCTGGATAAGGAGAGCCCCTGATCTGACCGGACACCAGATCGGGGGCTTTTTGTTTAGCTTCCTCACGACTCCGGCCGCCGTCGTCGTATTGAGTGTTCGTCACGATGGCGTGATGTTCCGACCCAGCTGGAACTTTTTTAGAGCCCTGAAGCGATGTCTAGATAGCGGCGGTCTTCCCTCCGAAGGTTATTTGCACCCGTTCCGAGTAACAAACTCGGCCCATCTGAAGAAGGGATAAGGGAATGCAGACCAAAATTTCTTCCTACGGTGCGACTGGATATAGAGACGTGCATGCGCGCTTAGCTCTACAACGCGCGAACATCATGCATCTGGTTGACATGAAACGCGGGGGCTACTCCCCGCGTCGCACAGAAATGCGGATCGAACGCCTCACCGATCGGCTGCGGTCAATTTCGATCTTATCGAAAAGTGCACCCTCCGTCGCGTGACGCCCCGCCGCCTCGCCCTTGTCACTCCGGCCGCGACGTGTTGCGCCAATCACTGGTGTGGGACGCGACGGTTCCACTCAGCCGTGAAATAGAAAGCGCCTGTCCTTACCGCAAACTCGATCCGACTGGCGTTTAGCCGCGAATCGGGCAATGCTTCGGCGATGGGAAATATGCTCAAGTTGATCTGGTGGGCAGTCATCAGGCTGTTCCGATCAAGAACCTCGCTTGAGGCGGAGATCTTGACGCTTCGTCACCAGCTCAATGTGCTGCGAAGAAAATCGCCAAAGCGCCTCGCTTTCAGCAATTTCGACCGTCTCGTTTTTGCCGACCTCTATTGGATCGCGCCGGGCGTTGTGAATGCCTTGCTGATCGTCGAGCCGGAGACGGTTATCCGTTGGCATCGTGCCGGTTTTCGCTTGTTCTGGCGATGGAAGTCGCGATGTTGCGGCGGCAGACCAAAGGTGCCGCTCGAAATTCGCCAGCTGATTCGCGACATGAGCCTGGCCAGTCCGCTGTGGGGCGCGCCCCGGATCCATGGAGAACTCCTCAAACTCGGCATCGAGATTGGCCAAACCTCGGTCGCCAAGTATATAGCAACGCACACGAGACCCCCATCGCAAGGCTGGAGGACATTCCTCCGCAACCACGCCGATGGGATCGCCTCGATTGACCTGTTTGTCGTTCCAACCCTCTCATTTCGGCTGCTCTTTGGCTTGTTGATTATGCTGCACGGCCGACGTCAAATGTTATGGCTGGGAGTGACGGCGCATCCGACGGCTGAATGGATTGCCAGGCAATTGACGGAGGCCTGCGGCTGGGAACCGGTGCCGAGGTATATCATCCGCGATCGCGACAGCGTTTACGGCGAGATATTTAAACGGCGTCTTCACGCGATGGGGATTCGTGACCGGCCAACCGCACCGCGATCGCCATGGCAGAATGGACATACGGAACGATTGATTGGTTCGATCCGGCGGGAATGTCTTGATCATGTCGTCGTCTTCGGCGAACGACACCTGCGCCATGTTCTCCTCTCTTATATGCAGTATTATAATGACGCTCGCACACACTTGTCTCTGAACAAAGATGCGCCAGTGCCACGGGCCGTTCAGGCTGTTGGGCACATTCTGCCGGCGCCAATTCTCGGCGGATTACACCACCACTATGTTCGGATTTGATTTCCGATAGGGACAGCCAACTGACCACCCACCAAATAAGTTTTAGCACATCCCTCATTTGACGGAGCATCGCCCGATTCGCGGCTTTGCGCCAGTGAGATAAAGTTTACGACAAGGACAGGAGTCCCATGAACGCGAAGCTCGATGGTTCGATCCGGCCAAAGCCTTATCCACGATCAAGGACGCCGGGCTCCGCGAGCTGGTTGAGTCGTTTGTCCGAAGGATGGCGGCCGGAAAACCAAAATAAGCGGCCTAAGCGACGAGGGCTATGCGCCAGCTCCTACCTCATTGAAGAACGCCCTTATAAATATCTGGGGCGAAGCCGAGTGCGATATAGAGTGCGGTCGTGATGACGTTGCCAGCCGCTGTAGTCAAAAGAGAACGGCATTCCTCCTGCAGTGCTCTATTTAGCCCATTGCCGATGCAAAGCTTTTGACAAACGAGCCGTGTATAACAATATATGCTTCAGGTTGCCACAAGCTGCATCCGAGCAATACAGGCCACTCTTGTGGTCGTCCCAGAAATCTTGGTGCGCTTTGCGGGTAGCTCTTTCCTGAGCTTCTGCGGCCTTCGTATGCGCTGCTTTTGGCATCTCCCAAGGGGTGCAGCCCAAGGCTGCACCCTCATTTCAAGGATTACTTATGCTTCGCGATCCAGTCGTCGACTTCTGCCTTCGTCTTATCTTTTCCGTACCCATACTTCTCTTGAATCTTGCCTTCTAACTGCTCACGCTTCCCGTTTACTTGGGCAAGATCGTCATCCGTCAGCTTGCCCCACTGCTCCTTGACCTTTCCTACAAAGTTTTTCCAATTCCCTTCAATCACATCCCAACTCATTTGCTCCTCCTTGCGTTGAACGCAAACTAAACAATTTCAAAGGCATTTTTGTTCCACACAGTCCGCTGCCTGAGCCGATTGGCTCCTTAAAAAAGTGAGAGTCCCCGTCACTCTAAGGAACCTCCCGACGCGCCCGCGAGCTGAGCTGGAATATTTCATGGGCTGCTCTCTGACGAATGAGCCAAGCGGAGGCCATGCTACGGTTTTAACACTTAAGCTCGCCACGAGTTCCACTACTATGCCGTGCTCGTTTGAGGGATCAGGTGAAAGCCCCGAAGGGGCGGCTCGCCAGGGCGGAACATCTTCCCGGCACACGTGTACGCTCGGGTTATTGAGAGATGGAAATCGCAAGCGACCTTGCCGCCATTGTCGTAAAAGAGCATAGCAGACAAATAGAAACGGCGACGAGGAAAAAATGGCTGGCGGAGCTGGAGCGCAATCGTAGACCTTGTTGCATGGAGGCTTTGCGAGGCGTGTCTTGACGTCGAGGCGGCTTCGATTATGCTATTCGAGTGAATATCGCACGCCCGA
>PLUZ01000478.1 GCA_003162995.1 Methylocapsa sp.
GTTCAATGGTCGGAACCTGCACGCCGGCTATTTCCAATGCCAGGCCTCCACGCCTTCTTGGCCCCTCCCAAAAGGCTGTGGTTGCGGCCGTACAAAAAATAAATGACGAGGCCGATCACGAACCAAACGACAACGCTTAGCCAGGTTTCGCTTGGCAGGCTCAGCATTAAAAACACCGCCGAAGCGACGCCAAGCGGGGCCACCACAAATACGGCCGGCGTCTTAAACGGACGGTGAATCTCCGGGTGGGTGATCCGCAAAACAAGAACACCAAGGCAGACCACGGCAAATGCGAAGAGAGTGCCGAGACTGACGAGTTTGCCGACAAGACCGATCGGCAGAAGACCCGCCAGAATCGCGACAACAACGCCGGTGATTATCGTGGTGATATAGGGCGTGCGAAACCTTGGATGCACGATTGCCGCGAAGGGCGGCAAAAGACCGTCACGCGCCATTGAATAAAAAATCCGCGGCTGGCCAAGCAAGAGCACCAGAATGACCGAACTCAACCCTAGGATCGCACCAAATTTAATAATGGCGGAGAGCCATCCAAGCCCAATCGCATCGGCGCCAAGCGCGATCGGATCCGGCACATCCAGCTGATTGAACGGGACGATGCCGGTTATAACGACGCATACCAAGACATACAGCAAAGTGCAGATCGCAAGCGATCCGAGCATACCGATTGGCATGTCCCTTTGCGGATTTCTGGCCTCCTGCGCGGCAGTCGAGACGGCGTCGAACCCGATGTAAGCAAAGAAAACAACTGCGGCGCCGCTGACAATCCCGCTCCAGCCAAATTGGCCAGGACCGGCATTCGGGGGAATGAAAGCGCCCATGGGATTATTGGGGGTCACCCAGTTCGAGGTCTTAACGAACCAGGCTCCCGCAACGATGAACAGGACAACGATCGCCAGCTTAAGGGCGACAATGACGTTGTTGACATGTGCCGATTCCCTAATCCCAACAACGAGCAAGGCGGTCACCACGAGGATGACGAACACCGCCGGAAGATTGACCAGCGCACCCGTCAGCAACAAAGTTCCCGCCACCGAATCATAGGTAAGCGGCGCCGACGAGAATTCCGCAGGAATGACCAGACCAAGATCGCGCAGAAAGCTTGTGACATAGCCGGACCACCCGATTGCGACGGTTGTCGCGCCGAAGGCATATTCGAGGATCAGGTCCCAGCCGATGACCCAGGCGACGAATTCTCCCATCGTCGCATAGGCGTAAGTATAGGCGCTGCCCGCAACCGGCACGGTCGAGGCCATTTCCGCATAGCAGAGACCGGCGAAGGCACAGACAATTCCAGCGAGCACGAAAGAGAGACTGACAGCCGGCCCTGCATGAGCGGCGGCGGCATGCCCCGTCAGGACAAAGATGCCGGCGCCAATGACGGCGCCAATGCCAAGCGCGACAAGACTTCCAAGCGAAAGCGTCCGGTGCAACTGTGCTTCGCCTGGCAGCGCTCCGACCTCGCCTTCCATCGCTTCGGCTTGAAGCACTGCTATCGGCTTGCGCGCCCACATATTCGCCATTCCCAAAGTCTCCTATTGCGCGCACCGCTGTCGGCCACGCGTCATAATACGCTCTAAAATCGTGTCACGATATCGGCAAGCAGCGGCCGGGGACGATCCTCGCGTGGATCGTCCGCGCGCCCGATATGGATAAATCCCGCAACTCTTTCGTGCTCCGCAACGCCGATCCGCGCCAGCACGCTGCGGTCATAGGCATGCCATCCGGTGAGCCAAACCGAGGCAAAGCCCAATGCATTCGCGGCCACCATCAGATTCATGCACGCCGCCCCGGCCGACAGAATCTGTTCCCATTCCGGAATCTTGGGATGCGGCGCGGCGCGTGAGATGACGCCGACGACCAGCGGCGCAAGGGCGAAGCGGTTCCTCTCAACCTCAACACGCCTATCGTCTTCGCCAGGATGCGCCTTGGCATAGATCTCCGCGAAAATCTCGCCTGCACGCATGCGCGAGGCGCCCTCGAAGAGAATAAAACGCCAGGGCGCGAGCTTGCCATGATCGGGCACCCGCGCCGCGAGCGCCAGTAGAATTTCTGTCTCTTGGGACGTGGGGCCGGGCCCCGACATCGTCGCCGGGGGCGCCGAACGTCTTGCCCGCAGAAGCGCAATGGTATCGTTCATAGAGGGTTCATGCTTTCCTGATTAAGACCCACTTGCTGTTACGGTTGAATTCCGCCGCCGCAGTTCCCTCCCCACGGCCAAAGTCAAAATCGTCGAGCCAGAGGTTTCGGCATGGCGACGTTCAAACAACGGTTCCGTACACTCCAAACATGGTGTAGAAGCGGCATCAATTGCCATGAAAACGTCCATTTGGGGACCAATCAGTGTAGGCTATGCTGCGGGGTTTCTACCTTTATATTGGCTAGTCATGCGAGAAATTATTTCAAACATCATAGGTCATAACGCCGCCACATCTCCTGCCCACCCTGTCTCGCACGGCATTCCCCGGCTGCGACGTGCCATGGACTGGTCCGGCATAAGGTCCGCCGCACCAGAATGCAGAATGCTTTGCATCGAAAAGAGCCACCTGAGCTAGCGTTATCGAACCAGCCCGCATCGGATTTCTTCATGCCGCTTTTCGACACTGTCACCTCTTCCGCAACGCCGGCGATCCGTCATGTACAGCGGAGCTTTAGTTCGGTTGAACCGAAAAAGAAAGATTCGGCTCAAGTTTGGACAAGCAACAGCTTCCGGCTCGCGGTCTTAAGTCTCCTCCTCTTTTACGGGCTCGCACTGGCCTCTTGGCTCCTCACCGGAACGGTCGTGCCATGGGATTCGAAAAACCATTTTTATGCGATGTTCCGTTTCCTGGGCGATGCTTTGCACAATGGTGAGATTCCGCTTTGGAACCCCTATCTTTTCGGCGGCCATCCGGCGATCGCAGATCCGCAATCCCTGATCTTCACCCCGACCATGCTGCTGTTTGCATTGATCGCGCCAAACGCCTCGATGCAGCTTTTCGACGCTGTCATCCTCGCACATCTTCTTGCCGGCGGAGTTTGCATCCTTGGCCTATCGCGGCGCTGGAATTGGCATCCAGCCGGCGCGGTGCTGGCAGCGATCGTTTTCATGCTGGGCGGCGCCGCGTCCTCAAGGCTCCAGCACACCGGCATCATTATTTCTTACTCCTTTTTTCCTGCGGCCTTATGGTGCCTCGACATCGCGCTGGAGCGCCGTTCCTATCGTTTTGCCATCGCATTCGGCCTCGCCGCATCCCTAATGGCGCTCGGCCGCGATCAAGTTGCCTTCCTGCTCTGCGCGGTTCTTGTTGGTTATCTTGTCTTTTCCGCCGTTCAATCTGGACACGCGCTGGTTTATCTGCGCGCCCGGGCTGGCATTCTGACGTCGAGTGCCGTGCTCATCCTCGCGATTTTGAGCGTGCCGGCGCTCTTGACCATGCAGTTTCTTGCCGACTCGAACCGGCCAGGCTTTCCTTTCGGCGTCGCCGCGGTTGGTTCCCTCGCGCCGGTCAATCTGATCACGCTGTTTGTGCCGAATTTCTTTGGCTCCCTTGATCATCTTTATGATTATTGGGGGCCTGACTACGACACCATGCCGAGCGCCGATTGGACCGACCGCGCCGTCGATTATCTTTTTATCGGCACCCTCCCATTCCTGCTCATTGCCTGGCATGGATTTGGAGCCGGCCGGCTATTCGCTCGGCGCGCGCGATTCTTCCTCATCCTGCTGGTGCTGGCGGCCGCTTATGCGTTGGGGCGCTATACCCCATTCTTCGCGCTCGCATTTGACAGAATACCCGGCGTATCCCTCTATCGGAGACCCGCCGACGCGACATTTCTGATCAATATCGCGCTTGCTTTCGCCGCCGGATTTCTGCTGCACCGCTATATCGAGGAAGGGCTGCCACGGCCCTTCCGCACGCTGCCGAAATGGCTGGCCCTCGCACTCATTGGGGTAACCACGCTTTCGCTCGTGGCGCTGATCGGCACCGGAATCGCCTTTTCCTTGCAGGAAGGCCGCCTGATAAGTTCGCTTGCCGCGCTCGTGGCCGCAGGCATGCTGGCCGCCGCTGGCGCCGCCATCTTGTTGGCGCTTCAAACGCGCCAGAAGCGGGCGATCGCGGCAAGTGTGTTCGTGCTTTTAAGCGGCGCCGAAATCCTTTGGCGCAATGCCGCCTCCTCGCTCAACGCGGAACCCCTCGAACGCTATAGCGTCTATGCCGGCATAAGGCCAACCGATGCCGCCGGCATCGACGCTCTGCGCCAGGACATCGCCGCCAGGGTGCGCGACGGCGACCGGCCGCGTGTCGAGATTCTCGGTCTCAAAGGGCCCTGGCAGAATGCCTCGATGGTTCTCAAATTCGAAAATACGCTCGGCTATAATCCTTTGCGCATCGACGATTACGAACGCGCGGTCGGCCCCGGGCAGGATGCCGAGGATTTCGCCTTGCGCCACTATCCTGGTACTTTTCGCGGCTACAACAGCCATCTCGCAGCATTGCTCGGGCTCGAATATTTGGTTCTTGACCGCCCTTTGACGGAGCTGCCGCGCGAGATTCCGCGACCGAAGGCTCAGGAGCTTTTTGCAAGCGATAGTTTGTATATCTACAAGCTCGGCAAGACCGCACCGAGGGCCTATTTTGCCGCCGAGGTCGCGCCGGTCGACAATGAGGACGTTCTCGACGAGCATGTGCTCCCGGACTTCGACCCGGCGCGCGAAGTCTTGATCGACCAGTCAAGCATGGCTGATCTTCACGGCGGTCCTTATGTCCCGGGCGCGAACCAAGAGCGGGTGCAAACTGCGAGCTTAAGCGGCGCACAAGGGTTCGGGCAAGCTGCGCGCCGCGCCGTGAGTGAAGCGCGGGACCCTTCTCATGCCGCAATTGTTAAATACTCCGGCAACGCGGTCGAGATTGATGTCGATGCGCCAAAGGCAGGCATTGTCGTGTTGCACGACCTTTTTTATCCGGGCTGGGAGGCGCGCGTCGACGGGCATAAGGAGCCGGTCCTGCGCGCCAATATTTTGTTTCGCGGCGTCGAGGTTTCAGCGGGCCACCACCACATCGTGTTTTCCTTTCATCCGCTGTCCTTAACCAATCTCGCGGCGGCGGCGTCCACCGTTTTGCATAGGCAAGAGGAATAGTTTTGCGGAGGCCGCGCGCAAGGCCGGAGTCCGGCCGCACTGGACAAAACCCGATCGCCCGCACGACTTTGCTCGCGCAATTGTTGGCGGCATTCATGTTCTGTCTCCCGTGCTTGCCCGCCGTGGCGCAATCACCGGGACTAGGAAACTCCGGCCCTCCTCCCTTGCGTCTGCCGCTAAACCCCGGAGCAGCACCCGCCGAATCGGCTCGCGGCATCGTCCGGCTTACGGCCCTTTTTGCCGCCACCGACCCACAGCCGGTGCGTGAAGGCTTGCAATGGCGCGTCTTCGAAGATGTTCCGGGGCCGGACGGAAACCATAAGCTCGTCGCGCAATCCAGCGACGCGACGCCCAACCTCCCGCTTCCCGACGGCACTTTTATTGTGCATGCCGCCTTGGGGCTTGCGGGGGCAACAAAGCGCATTACCATCACCGGCACCGTCTTGAGCGAAACGCTTGTGCTCAATGCCGGCGGCTTGCGGATCGCGGGCCAGCTCGGCGACACGCCCATCAACCCGGCGAAATTATCGATTTCGATTTATGTTCCGGAGCGCGGCAATCCGGAAGCAAAGCTCGTCGTTGCAAACGCCAAAACCTCCAGCATGATCGGCCTTCCGGAAGGCAATTATCATATCGTGTCGACATTGCTCGATGCCGCGACAAATGGTTCGTCGAGCCCGACGAATTCGGTGATCAGCGCGGATCTTAGGGTTGAGGCCGGCAAGTTGACCGATGCGACGCTGCGTCATCGCGCTGCCACCATGACTTTGAAGCTTGTGAACAGCGCGGGCGGCGAAGCCCTCGCGAATACGGCTTTCACGATCCTGACGCCGGGCGGCGATATTATTCGCGAGATGATCGGCGCGTTTCCCTCGGCCACCCTCGCCGAAGGCGAATATGTCGCGATCGCGCGGCATGACAACAAAACCTACCAGGCCACCTTCAAGGTCGTCTCGGCCCTCGATAGGGATGTCGAAGTCGTCGCGCAGGACTCGCCGCCGCCCGAGGCGCCGTGATTAATCAGTCTCGCTTCTTGAGATCGCAGGAATCCTCGGGTGCGATTGATCAGCTGCCGGAACATGGAGCGTGCCGGCATTCGGTGACTGGCGGGGGAAATGACATGTATAGCGTCGCTTGATAGAATACACTTTCCCTGCTAAGCTACCCTATGAAGATCAGGAACGTAATCCATAAGGGGCTACGACGCTTCATCGAGGACGACGACAGTTCAGGCTTGCCGCAGACCGTTGGGCCGAAGGTCCGTAAGATCGTGTCCTTCCTTCAGGACATGGAGAAGGAAGGCGAGCTGCGTACTGTGCCACTCTGGAAAGCCCACCAGATGACCGGCGACCGGAAAGGCACTTGGAGCCTGTTCGTCACCAAGAACTGGCGCATCACGTTCCAGATCAATCAGGTGGAGATTGAAATTATCAACCTCGATTATGAGGACTACCACTAGGAGGTGGAGCCATGGCACAGGACATTCGCATGAAAAACCCGGCCCATCCCGGCGGGTTCGTAAAGACCGAGATCATCGAGCCACTTGGGTTGTCGGTGACTGACGCCGCACAGGTGCTCGGCATAACGAGGGCAGCTCTCTCGGCCTTTCTAAACGAACGCGCATCCCTTTCGCCAGACATGGCGATACGGATTCAAAAAGCGTTCAGTGTCTCGATGGAAACGCTCAGACGTATGCAGAACAGCTTCGACATAGTGCAAGCCCACAGGCGCGAAGGGGAGATTCAGGTTCAGCCCTATGTCCCCAAAACCCCACCGTCAAAGCCGCAGCCAAACCTTCTTTGATGGCAACGCACGTTGCCGGGGGTCCGACCGTGACGGCTCTGCGGCCAAAGAAGTTGAAACTCATGAACGGCCCGGGCGGGGACATCATCCGCGAGATGATTGGCGCGTTTCCCTCGGCCACCCNNCCTTCAAGGTCGTGTCGGCCCTCGACAGGGATATCGAAGTTGTCGCCCAAGAATCGCCGCCGCCCGAAGCGGCGTGATTATCAACGCTCATGTAATGCAGGGAAATGCGGTTGATTAAAGTATCGATCCATCGAAAGCGCATCC
>PLUZ01000229.1 GCA_003162995.1 Methylocapsa sp.
TATTCACTCGAATAGCATGATCGAAGCCGCCTCGACGTCAAGACACGCCTCGCAAAGCCTCCATGCAACAAGGTCGATCGTCGCCGTAATGAGCGTTGAGGTTGGCGGCGCGGCCGCGGCCGCCGGCCCGGAAAAACTGGCCGTCCGAAGAAGAAGCCCCTGAATCGCCGAACATCGCCGCGAGCGGCTCGCGCTGCTGCTGGTTGACCAGCCGCTGAAGCGCCACGGCGTAGGTCTCGTCACGGATATGCCATTCGGAGGTCCAGGCGAGTTGGCCGAGGCTGGCGATGCTGCATGCTTCGGCCATGCGCGTCAGACCGAGATTGAGCCCGTCGGCAAGGAGGCTCGCCATCAGGATTTGCGGGTTGCCGGTCAAGCTCGTCTCACTCCTTATGAAAAGCCGACACCGAGACGCCGTTCTCTAAACGTACAATCTACCATACAAAAAATCACAGACATTGAGCTGACCTCGGAAAGGGCATAGCTTGTTTTCTTAAAGGGAGTTAGATCGTCAGCTGGAGGTCGTCATGGGCGAGAAGATCATCTTATTCGTCGCTGCGGCCGGAATAATCCTGGCAGCGGGCGCACCAGCACTGGCGCAGGAGCAGGGGCAGGTCTTCCCACCAGCGGGTCAAGGGCAGGTCTTCCCTTTGCCGGGTCAAGGGCAGGTCCTACCACCGCCGGGTCAAGCACAGGTCTCCCCATCAGTGGGTCACACCCCTATTGTCCCGTCACCGGGTCAAGCGCCGCCCCCCCAACCAAGTGACCCAATGCACACCCCGCCGCTCGCCCCGCCGTAAGACAATCTGTTCACAATTGCTCATGGTGCGACTTTTGGCTGCGGAATATCTTACGATAAATAGCAGGTTCGCTCTTCAGAAAATTGCGGAGCGGAAGGCCGTGCCATGGCAATCAAGCACGTAACAAATCTCCTGGCACGTCCGACTCACGCCGCAGCGACGCCTTCACGCCACGTCTGTAGGGCCGTTGCGCGGAAGGCCCAGCGCGTTCTTGCTGATCTGAGATGGCGTTGGACGTTTTAGGTGTTAGTGGACTGCTGCATGGATGGAGAGAAATCTTCACGATGACCCGGCGCTCTGAAACGGTTCTGTTGCAAATTTGTAGGAGAGGTGCAGTCAACTCGTTGCTTGCAGTGATTAGGCTGCGATTGCGAACAATGACGCGATCAAGGTCCGCTGGGCTTCCATGTCATTGGCTAGAATCCGTTTGACCTGACCCTTGCGGATCATCGCGAAGATCTCATAGCCGCATATGATTTGTCGCGCCGAGCTCATAGACTTGAAGCCGAGGCCCGGGCGAACCAATCGTTTGATCCGTCGATGGTCCTGCTCGACAATATTATTATCTGGCATGTGTAGGCGCGNNTGGCCGCCCCCTTCGACTTGCCCGGTTGCGCTGCGAGCGCGGATCCGTAGTTGTCGTGTCGGCCGCCGGCTCCCATGGTTGCTGAACCTGGAAGGAGCCGGGAATGAGAATCATTGCTCTCGATGTCCATCGATCATTCGCCCAAACCGCCATTCTGGAAAATGGGAAACTCCGAGATGCCAGGAAGGTCGATCTCGAACGCAATCGCTTATTGCAGTTCGCCAGAAAGCTGAAGCTCGATGACGAGATCGTTATCGAGGCGACCGGCAACACGAGCTCGATCGTCCGGTTGCTCTCGCACTTTGTCGGCCGAGTCGTCATAGCCAATCCGATCCTGGTCCGAGCTATCGCCTGGGCAAAGGTGAAGACCGATAAGATCGACGCGGCGGTACTGGCGAAGCTCCATGCGAGCGGATTTCTACCCGAAGTGTGGATGCCGGACGAAGAGATATCGGTCTTCACCTTTGCCCAGGCGATAGCTCGGACCAGGTTCGGATTGGCTATGACGACCCGGCCGACAAAGGGCGAGAGCAACCGGACGACCGAGCTCGTGTTGCTGGTCTGTTTGGGGGCGATCGTGGCCCGGTTGCTTCCGCTGCTTGGATATCCGTCTTTATCTGTAGCAGACATGCAGGTGCGGCCAAGCACTTGCTCATGGTCGTCGTATCGCCCGCCGGTACGCTTGTTCCAATCGTGTCCGCAGGCATTGTCATGTTGGCCAGAATAGCGATTTTTAAGTGAATTTAGCTCAGCGACGAGCGTCCTGAGGCATTGAAAATTTGATATCCGGGCTTCGAGCGCAGCGGGTCATTAACATATAAAACCAACGACCGTGACAAATCCTCTTGATGTGAGCAATTCTGCACAGTCTTCATCTTGGAATGGGCGTACCTTTTGTTCCGGTCGCAGGTAAAAGTACGTTAACGGTCAAGATTCGGCTGCGCCGGGGGTTTCGGCCGCTCTTTTGGTCCCTAGCTGATTAGTAGCGCCTGGTGATTGACCGCCGACCCTCCCCCGTGGCTTTTGTCCGGCGTTTATCGGCTGATTTCTCGTAATCGCGCGAGGCCCACTATTTGCGGGAGGGCCACGGCGTGAACTATCGCACTCGCCACCCCACAGGAAAGTGAGATGAGCGACGATAACGAAAATCCCTTTTTTGAAGCAGCGATGAAGGCCGCCATCGCTCGACGCTGAGGTTGGAGGATCAGAGAATGAGCCGTCAGGTGGACTTTCGCGTTACAGGCCGTCCAGGCGCAACAGTCTTTCGATTTCTGCCACTCTCGGAAGCAGCCAGGATCTTCGTCGATGCCAACATCAAGCTTGAACCATCGCAATGGCACGAGGGCTCTTTCGCTGTCGAGGATCGCTTTGCACGAGATCTCGCGGCGCTCTTGACCGAAGAAGGCTTCGATGTGCTGGACGAACAGCCGCAACATTGACCTATTGGCATGCAGGGCAATGCACGGTCGCGGCTTCACCGGTCGGCTGGCACGCTGCTTCAGGCATTCCGATTCCGACAGATCAGAAAAGCGATCACAATTCCGTGAGAGGCAGAAGTAAAGAGCCAGGTGGTGAGGGCGGATTTCTTGAGCTTAACTAAGTATTATTCGTGTCTTTTCAAATGTAATGCCGAAGATGTGATAATGGCACTGAATATAATACTTGCGTAAATGTCGTAATTAGAACATTCCGCCAACAATGATATTCGGCGCTATCACGGTCAAGCACCGAAGAATACCAATCACAACGGCTAATAAACAAATAAAGGAAAGGGGTTAATGACATGAGCTTAGTAACTGGAACTGCGCGCACCGGCGAGGCCGCGGCCGTCGGCGAGGCGCCGCTGCTCGACGGGAGGCCCGTGATTATCGGTACGCTCGCGATCTGCACTTTCTATGTTTGCGTGCGTATCTATGAGCAGGTTTTTGGTTGGTATGCGGGACTCGATTCTTTCGCGCCCGAGTTCACCACCTACTGGATGACCATCCTCTATATCGAGGAACCGGTCGAATTGATCTCCTTCC
>PLUZ01000346.1 GCA_003162995.1 Methylocapsa sp.
GGCGTTAGGGGGAGCACTATTGACACGACAGATTCACCACTTTAACGGCTTGTCGCTCGCGTCTGCAGCCGATTGCCCTAGGGGGCAGACGCTGGACACTTGACCGAGGCGAGACGAAATTGCCTTGTGTATCATGGAGTTAGACGTAAGAAAGTACGAAGGAAGGGAATTGTTTTGCTCTATTCGTTTGTGGTGCCTACGCGCGAACGGCCAGATGTCTTAAAAGGGACAATTGGGAGCATACTCAATCAGACCCGCTCCAATTTCGAAGTCGTGGTCATGGACAACGCGAGTTCTCCTGCGACCAAGGATGTCGTCGATAGTTTCCAAAGCCCTCATATCCGTTACTTCCGCTCAGATGAGCGCCTTGCCATGACGGACAACTGGGAGCTTGCCCTTCAGCACGCAACCGGTGATTACGTGACCGTCCTTGGCGATGATGATGGAGCGCTTCCTGATGCGGTCGAAATCGCGGAAGAAATTCATAAAGTGTGGCCCGGCGCTCTTCTGACCTGGCGGCCTCTCATCTATTTCTGGCCAAATACTTTCATCGAGGCCTATAGAAACCTCGTTCACATGCATCTCGGATCGCGCGTCGAAGAACGCAGCGCAAGGGCCTTGTTGAAGGACGTCTATGCCTGCAAAAAACTCTATGATGAGCTCCCCTCGCTATATGATTCATTTGTCCCCCGGAATTTGATTGAAAAAATCCGGGCAAAATACGGCCGCTACTTTCTGAGCCTCTCACCCGATATCGCCTCTGGTTTGATCAATGCCTTGATAGCCGAGACCTACATTTATTCTTATAGGCCGCTCGCCATTCGCGGCATCTCCTATCACAGCACGGGAACGTCTCAGAGTTTCCCTCATGTCGAAAATAGCCCGGCCAAATTATTCAGTAAGGAAGTGAAGGGCGGAACCTGGGACAAAGCTCTCCACGAAAAGCTCGCCGGTGACTTCATTATCGAAGTCAGCATCACCAGTGAGTTCCTCTGTTTCAAGGAAAAGTACTTCCCTGACGACCAGGAAATCCAACCAGATATGAGACGGTTCATAAAATGGTTTTGCAAATCCGCGCCCCGTTTCATGGCACGGTATGACGAGGTCAAGGAAGCAATTTACACAATGGCTAAGAAGAATGGCGTGCCTTCTTGGAGCATCCGGATTCCTCCCCGCTGGCCTTCGATCGAGCAAGTAAAACGCAATCAAACGTATGATAAAAACACAAATACGTTATATTGGTCGTTTTACGCTAATGAAAATCAAATAAAGAATATTGCCGACTTTGCACAGCTTGCGTCTAGCATCAGCGCTTCAAAAGAGAATCTGGAGATCGTTCACTTGCCTCAAAAACTGTCAGTCGCCGTCCGTTTGATGAAAGCTTGCGGCTTAAGATGAATTAGCTGCTAGCTGGTCTTGTTATAATTATGTAGTAATGGCGTACGCTTATTTTTCTGGCTCTAATTCTTCACATGCTTTTCATTTTACTTTATTGAAAAGGCGCCGTCATTTTAACATAGCCGGAGATTTTACAGCTATTAAAAAGAATCCGCCGCAAGGAATGCGCGGGCGCGCTTGGCAGAACTTGCCGCCGTGGCATCCCTATGCGCGATTGGTTTGACCGGCCGGCAACGATCAGTCGCCAATTCACAGGCCCAGCCTCCGCAGTTTGACAATCGCGCGGGAGGCGTGCTTAAAGGCATTTCACATTTCCCAACAAAATATAAATCTCATTCGGGGCTATTTTGTCGTACGGTTCGGAGTTCTTTTCCGATGTCATAGAAGTTTCTCGGCGATTCGACGTGAATGCGGTCGAGCAAATGGCAAATGAACTTGCCTCTCTTCGTGAAAGAGGCGGGCGTCTTTTCTTGCTTGGCGTCGGCGGAAGCGCTGGGAATTGCAGTCATGCAGTCAATGACTTCCGGAAACTCTGTGGAATTGAGGCCTATAGTCCCATAGACAACGTATCCGAACTGACGGCTCGAACCAATGACGAAGGCTGGGATACGGTCTTTACCGGCTGGCTCGAGGTCAGCCGCCTGAACGCGAATGACGCGATCCTCATCTTCTCCGTTGGAGGCGGTGATGCTCAACGTAATGTCAGCGTCAATATCGTCAAAGCGGTGGATCTTGGCAAGGCGCGCGGCGCGCGGGTACTCGGCATCGTTGGACGTGACAACGGCCACACTGCGACGCGCGGCGACATTGTCATCGTGGTGCCGCCGGTCAATGCGGACCGCGTGACGCCGCTGTCGGAAGCTTTCCAAGCGGTGGTCTGGCATTGCCTCGTTTCGCATCCGGCACTTCAGATTCGCGCGACCAAATGGTGAGCATCAGCTATGGCGGGCGGCGGGAAGGCAGTCTTCCTCGATCGGGATGGTGTACTCGTCGTGCCGGATTTCCGCGATGGGCGCAGCTTCGCGCCGACATCACTGGATGAATACCGCTTGTATCCTGAGGCTCGCGATTGTCTTGATCGGCTGCGCATTGCGGGGTTCCGGCTCATCGTGGTGACAAACCAACCAGATGTCGGGGCCGGCCGGATTGAACGCGATGTCGTTCAAGAGATGCACCGGCGTCTGGCTGCTGCTTTGCCGGTCGATGCAATTATGACGTGTTTCCATACCAGGCAGGATCATTGCAATTGCCGCAAACCGGCGCCCGGGATGATTTTGGCCGCCGCCCACGAATTCGACATCGATCTCGCGCGCAGTTTTATGATAGGCGATCGCGCTAGCGACATCGAGGCCGGCGCGGCCGCCGGATGCCGGACGGTCTTCATTGATCTCGGTTACGTTGTGGAAGAGACCACAGAACACCCAAATTTTACCGCGACATCGCTGAACGGCGCCATTACATGGATCTTGTCCGCAACCGAAGATCGAGCGACCTCATGAATCGGATCGACAATTTGAAGATAAAGCTGTTCGCGGATGGGGCGGATTTTGACGGCATGGTCGCGATGCGCAAAAACCCCTTGATCAAAGGGTTTACCACGAATCCGACGCTGATGCGGAAGGCCGGCGTGACCGATTATGAAGCCTTCGCGCGGAGCGTGCTCGCCAAGATCACCGACCTTCCGGTTTCCTTCGAAGTCTTTGCCGATGATTTTGATATGATGGAGCGGCAGGCGCGCGTCATCGCGACCTGGGGACCGAACGTCAACGTCAAGATTCCCGTCATGAACACCGAGGGTGTTTTTACCGGGCCGGTCATCAGCAGTCTCTCGCGCGACAACATTCCACTCAATGTGACGGCGATCATGACGGTTCAGCAAGTCGCGGACGTCGGCGAGGCTCTCTCGCCTGACGCGGCCGCGATCATTTCGGTCTTCGCCGGACGCGTTGCTGACACGGCGGTCGATCCGATGCCTCACATGCGCGCATGCCGGAAGGCGATCGCGAGCCGGCCGCGAGCCCAACTCCTATGGGCGAGCCCGCGGGAACTTCTCAACATTTTTCAGGCGGATGAAGTTGGCTGCGACATCATTACTGCAACCAACGATATCCTAGCAAAACTGCAGATAGTCGGGAAGGATCTCACTGACTATTCACGCGAGACCGTGCAGATGTTTTACCACGACGCAAGGGCTTCCGGGTTCAGCATCTCGATCTAAGCATGAGACGCCAGTCTCGGCGTCGGAAATCACGAGGGACCTCAAATGTCACGGATGTTCAACCGCATCTTCGTAACCGGAGGAGCAGGGTATGTCGGCAGCCGCCTGGTGCCGCAGCTCTTATCGAGCGGCTACAAAGTGACTGTCTATGATATCTTGTATTTTGGCAGCGAATTCCTGCCAAAGAACGATCCGAACCTCCGCGTTATTGAAGGCGACATTCGCAATACGGTCAAGCTCGGCGCCGCACTCGAAGGCCATGATGCTGTCGTCCACCTTGCTTGCATCTCGAACGACGCCAGCTTCGAACTCGACGAAAATCTCTCGACCTCGGTCAATTATGACGCTTTTGAGCCCATGGTCCTTGCGGCAAAAAAGGCTGGAATCAAACGTTTCGTTTACGCCTCGTCATCCTCCGTCTATGGCGTCTCGGATAAGCCCGACGTCACCGAGGATCATCCCCTCGTGCCGCTGACGCTTTACAACAAATATAAGGGCCTCTGTGAGCCTCTCCTCAGAAAGCACACGGATGAGAAATTCATCGGCGTGACTTTCCGGCCGGCGACGGTTTGCGGCTATGCGCCGCGCCAGCGCCTGGATCTCTCGGTCAATATTCTTACGAACCATGCGGTGAACAATAACAAGATCACCGTCTTCGGAGGTTCGCAACTGCGGCCCAATTTGCATATTCAGGACTATATAGAAGCCGTCCAGCTGTTCCTCGCCGCACCCGACGAGAAAATCAGCAATGAGATCTTCAATGTCGGCTACCAAAACATGTCGATCATGGACATTGCAGAACTCGCGAGGAAGGTCGTTCTCCAGGAGTATCCCGACCGTAAGGACATCGAGATCGCCACCATGCCCACCGCCGATATAAGGTCGTATCATATCAATTCGGACAAGATCTATCGCCTGCTGGGCTACCGGCCGCGCCACACGATCGAGGATGCGGTGCGGGAGCTCTGTCAGGCATTCAAGGCCGGCAAACTGCCGAATAGCATGAATGACGATTTCTACTTCAATGTGCGTCGCCTGACACGGCTCAAGGCGGCTTGAGGATGAAGCCCATTTCAGTTGTCACCGGAGGCGCCGGCTTCATCGGCAGCCATATGGTTGATCTGTTGCTGATGCGTGGCTTTGCGGTGCGCGTCATCGACGATCTGTCTGGCGGACACCGCAGCAACCTCGTCCATCACGAGGGCAATGCTGATCTGACGTGTGCATGGAAAGACATCCGTTCTCTGGAGCCGAACGATCCGGTCTTCGAAGGGGCGAAATACGTCTTTCATTTCGCCGGGATAGGCGACATCGTACCCTCGATCGAGCGGCCGATCGATTACATGGACATCAACGTCCAGGGCACCGTTCGCGTGCTTGAATGCGCCCGCCGCGCCGGCGTCGAGAAGCTTGTCTATGCAGCTTCCTCTTCCTGTTATGGATTGGCCGAGACGCCCACCCGGGAAGATCATCCGGTCAGTCCGCAATATCCCTATGCCTTGTCCAAATATCAAGGCGAGCAGGCGGCGTTCCACTGGCGCCAAGTTTACGCGCTGCCAGTCAACACGATCAGCATATTCAATGCCTATGGCACCCGTGTGCGGACAACGGGCGCCTATGGCGCCGTCTTCGGGGTCTTTTTCCGCCAGAAGCTCGCAGGCAAGCCTTTCACGGTGGTAGGCGACGGCACCCAGCGACGTGATTTCGTCTATGTGACCGATGTGGCGAAGGCTTTTCTGGCGGCGGCTGAAACAGATCTTGTCGGGCACCGCTTCAACGTCGGGGCGGGCCATCCGCGTTCAGTCAATGAGCTAGTCAAAATGCTCGATGGAGATGTCGTCTATGTCCCGAAACGTCCGGGAGAACCCGACTGCACCTTCGCCGATATCACCAAGATAACGACCATGCTCGGCTGGAAGCCAGAGGTAACTCTCGAGCAGGGCGTGCCTCTAATGATGAGAGACCTTCTTCATTGGAAGGATGCGCCGTTGTGGGATCCGCAATCCATCGCCGCCGCGACAAAGCCTTGGTTTGATTTTCTCGGCCGAGCCGAGAATCGGGGAGGCTGAGCATGTTGGGACTGCTCACCGCGCGCTATCAACACAAGATCAAGACTCCCCAAGAGATCCGAGACCTCATCGGCCCCATGCCACGCAAGAACAAGGTCGTCATGTGTCATGGCGTCTTCGACGTTGTTCACCCAGGACACGTGCGCCATTTGCTCTACGCAAAAAGCAAAGCGCCGGTCCTCATCGCGAGCGTTACAGCCGACCGTCATATTACCAAGGGAATGCATCGGCCGCATGTGCCGCAGGATCTGCGCGCCATCAATCTCGCCGCTTTCGAGATGATCGATTACGTGGTGATCGATCCAAATCCGACACCGATCGAAAATCTCAAGATCATTCAACCGGAATTCCTCGCCAAGGGATACGAATATACCTCCAGCGGGTTGCCGCCGGCGACCGCTGAGGAAGCAGAGACTCTCCGCGCCTACGGCGGAGACATTATCTTCACACCCGGCGATATCGTCTACTCGTCGAGCCAGCTCATCAATCTGGCACCGCCGATGTTAAAACTTGAGAAGCTCCAGCTCTTCATGGAGCGTCATGACGTCACCTTCGCCAACATGCGGCGCACGCTCGACAAGCTGGCAGGCCACAGAATTCATGTGGTCGGCGACACGATTGTCGACAGCTACACCCATTGCGCCATGATTGGCGGGCAAACAAAAACGCCGACCATGTCGGTCATGTTCGAGCGAAAGACCGATTTCATTGGTGGTGCGGCGATTGTGGCCAAGCACTGCAGAGCCGCAGGCGCCGAGGTAACGTTCACGACGGTGCTCGGCGACGATGCGTTTAAAGATTTCGTCCTTGACGATTTGACGAAGGCCGGAATCAAGGTGCGGGCCTTGATCGACAAGCGCCGCCCGACGGTCAATAAGAACGCGATTGTGGCCGGCGGCTATCGTCTACTCAAGGTCGATACTCTCGATAACAGCTCGATCCCCGACAAAATTTTTGCGGAAATGACCGATTCGGTTCGGAACACAAAGGCAGATGCCGTCGTCTACGCGGACTTCCGCCACGGCATTTTCAACCGGCGGACGATCCCGGGCTTCATTCAGGCGATTCCTGAAGGCGCTTATCGCGTTGCCGACAGTCAGGTGGCGAGTCGTTGGGGCAATATTACCGAGTTCAAGGGTTTCGATTTGATCACGCCGAACGAGCGCGAGGCGCGCTTTGCAATGGGCGATCAGGATTCCGGCGTCCGGCCGCTCGCCTCCGCACTCTATGACGCGGCGGAATGCAAGCTTCTGATCCTCAAGCTCGGCGAACGCGGTGTTTTGACCTGCACCAGTCGGGATCACGAGTCGCTAGACAGCTTCTTCGTGATCGACAGTTTTGTAGAAAACCTTGTCGATCCGGTGGGCGCCGGCGATGCTTTGCTTGCCTATGCAACACTCGCCATGCTAGCGAGCGGCGACGAAACACAAGCTACCATTCTCGGAACAATGGCTGCGGGCTCGGCATGTGAGGTCGACGGCAATATCCCGATCCTGCCAAACGATGTGCGGTTTCGCCTCGACAAGGTCGAGCAGCAGATGAACTACGCCACATGAAAGTCGTCGTCGTTGGACTGGGCGTCCAGGGCCTCAAGCGCCGGCGTGTCGCGGGCGCCGATTACGTGGCCAGCATCGATCCCTTCAACCTCGATGCGGAGTATCGCTGCATCGAGGATGTTCCGCTCGCGGATTACGACGCGGCCCTCTGCTGCATTCCCGATGGGCCGAAACAGGAGATCCTCTCCTATTGCCTGCGTCACGGCAAGCATGTGCTGGTCGAGAAACCACTCTGGACGAAATCAATCGAGGCGATCAGCGAGCTCGAGAAGCTCGCCCGCAGCAAGGGCGCCGTCTGCTATACCGCCTATAATCACCGTTTCGAGCCGCATTTCATGCGCATGCGGGAACTGGTAGCGTCCGGTGTGCTCGGCCGCATCTATTCTTGCCGGATGTTTTATGGGAATGGAACCGCTCGCCTCGTGCGGGAATCGCGATGGCGGGACGACGGTGCTGGCGTGCTGGCGGATCTCGGCTCGCATCTTCTCGACACGAGCCGATTCTGGTTCGGAGATTTGGAAGACAAATTCGAGATCTATGCTGCAAATTGCTTTGAGAACCGGGCGCCCGATCATGTCGTCATCGGCAGTGAACGGCTGCCGTTGCGTATCGAGCTGGAAATGACGCTGCTGTCCTGGCGCAATCATTTCACCTGTGACATTCTCGCCGAACATGGCACCGCTCATATCGAATCCTTGTGCAAATGGGGGCCTTCCATTTTCACTTACCGCAAACGCGTTCTGCCGAGTGGCAGGCCGCCCGAAGAGGCTGTAACGCTCGTAAACGAGGATCCGACTTGGGTGGCTGAATATGCGCATTTCAAGCATCTTTGCGAGACGGGCGTGCCGGCCGATCTGACGAATGATCTCTGGCTCGGACAGACCTTGTCGCGATTGGGCGGCCTCGCCACACGTTGGACCTCCGGGGCATGACGAATGACTCGATGCCTGATCCATTTCTGACTGGGCGCGGCCCTTGGCAGCCCAACCATGCCGTCGCGGCGCTTATCCAAATCGTGGACGGACGCTATGTTTTGCAGCTGCGCGATCCCAAGCCGGAGATTTTCTATCCCGATCATTGGGGCTGCTTCGGTGGCGCGATCGAGCCCGGAGAGAGGGACGAAGAGGCCCTGATGCGGGAACTGCGGGAAGAACTCGGCCTCTCGCTCGCCGATGGCGCGGCGGCGCGCTTCACCTCTTTCACTCATGATTTCGGCTTCGCCGGCGTGGGCGTGCTCCGGCGAGTCTATTTCGAGATTCGGCTCCCTGCCACTGATCTGTCCGCCATGCAACTGGGCGAGGGGGCCGATATCGGGGCCTTCGCCGCCGAAGAGGCGTTAGGGCGCCTGCGGTTAACGCCCTATGACGCCTATGCGCTCTGGATGCATCACAATCGCGCGCGGATCGGCACCAACGTCTGACTCCACTTGTGACCGGCGCCACCCGCCAAAACATTGGCCCTACCCGCACCCGGACGTCGAGTATTAACTATGATCGCTTCAAGTTGAACCGCTAATGTTTCCTTCTGTCCGCCACCAGGCAACTGCTTCAGCCAATCCCTCTCGAAGATTATATTTGGGTTGAAATTTCACTTCGTGAGAGAGGCGCATGATATCCGCCTCGATAATTGCAGGCTCCTTCAAAGATAACGGCCTTGCGCCAAATTCGATGCAGTGCGCATTGCCCGTCTCTTCTGCAATCAATTCCAAGAGAGAACGCAGCGTTGCCGCCTCCCCTGACCCAATATTGACCGGCCCAGTCACATCGCTATCGAGGAGCGCGGCAAAAGCGCTTGTGGCGTCGCAAACATGCATGAAATCCCGCCGCTGCAGGCCATGGCTCGTCGGAAATGCCGCTCCAGAGAGAAGGGCGCAAATGGCATCGCTCACGAGCCGGCCTCTTTTCTCTCCTGGACCATAGAGGAAGAAGATTCGACCCCAGGCGAGCGATAGCGGCGCGATGTCCGCATAGGCCATGAGAACACGACGGAGAGCATCCTTCGATGCGCCATACAAGGTTTCAGGCGCGCAACGAGACTCGGTTTCGTAAAACCGGTCAGGTCCCCACTGATATTCCGCGCAGGTCCCGGCGATCACGGCACGCAAGCCGCCAGTCTCCACAAATGTTCGAACGAGATTGAGACTGGCGCTGACCCAATCCAAATTGAGTGGCGAGCCCCAGAATTGTCCCGGCTCTGCATACCAAGCAAGATGAAGGAGATGCGTGGCCCGTGCAGATTGCACTGCTGAGCGGAGCTGTTCCGCTTGCAGAATATCAGCTTGGTGAAAAACCACCTGCTGGCACTTTGGAGGACTGCGTCCGGCCACATGGATCTCAAAGCCACGTGCCTGCAAAGGGGCAAGGACGCGGGCGCCGAGGAAACCAGTGGCGCCGGTCACGAGCACACGCCTCATGGGATCCAGTCGGGAAACTGGAGGTCGCGGTCGGCGATGATAGCGACGGGCTCGGGCCAAGTGATGCGAAGGGCCGGATCATTCCACCGGATCCCACTCGCTGTGCCAGCTATGAACGGCGTATCTATCATGTAAAGCACCTCGGTTGCGTCTTCCAAAACCTGAAATCCATGCGCGAAGCCCGCCGGGACGTAGATCGCGTGCCTATTTTGCGCGGAAAGCTCAACCGCAAGTGTCTCTAAATAAGTCTTGGACGCCTTCCTGAGATCGACGATGACGTCGCAAATTACGCCACTCGTGCAACGCACAAGCTTCGTCTCTTCATGTGGTTTTGCCGAGAAATGCATTCCGCGCACTGTACCCCGGCGGGCGTTAAACGAAACGCTCGATTGCGGGAAGCGATTGATTAAACCATTGCGCTGAAACTCGTCCTCGCAGAAGGTTCGTGCGAAGAAGCCTCGTTCGTCCGCATGAGCTTCCGGCTCGATCAAATAAGAGCCAGCCAAGGCGAGCGGCTGGAAGTTCATCTCACTGTCCCTAGCTCATCACGAGATCTGGAATGGCTGTCACGAAATGACCTCCCCACCCGCGGATTTCGTTTAATTGCTCGGCAATTTCATCCCTTAAATTCCACGGCAGAATTAACACATAGGCTGGCTTTAGCGCGAGCATTTGCTCGGGGGAGACGACCGGTATGCGGCTACCTGGGAGGAGCGTGTTCTGCTTATGAGGTGAGCGATCGCCGGCCACATGGACGAGTTCCGGGCCAATCCCGCAATAATTCAGAAACGTATTACCCTTAGCGGCAGCGCCATAGGCGCAAACAAGCTTTTTCTGGTCTCGCGCCCTAATCAAGAAATCGAGGGCCCGGCATTTGATATTCACCACCCGCTCGGCAAAACCGGCATATCCCGATAAGTCGAAAAGCCCCGCAGCGCGTTCCTTTTCAATGAGTTGCTCAACGCTTGGCATTTGCGGATGCGACGCCGTGTCATGACAAACGAAGACGCGCAAGGACCCGCCATGGGTCGGTAATTCTTCGGCATCGAAAGCCCGTAAACCAACCCCTTTCAGCACATTCATGACAACGCCAAGAGAAAGGTAAGAGAAATGCTCATGATAAATCGTGTCGAACTGGCTGTCTTGGATCAATCGAAGAAGGTGCGGGAACTCAAATGTCGCGACCCCCTCCGGCTTTAGGAGGATTTTGAAGCCACCAACGAAATCGACGATATCGGGAACATGCGCAAGAACGTTATTCGCCACCATATGATCCGCCAGATGTCCGGCTGCCGCCAGCGTCCTGGCAGCGTCTCGACCGAAAAACATGACTTCCGTTGGCACGCCACGCGCGATAGCAACCTCGGCTACATTGCCTGCCGGCTCGATACCGAGGACAGGGACATCGCCCGCCACGAAATACTGCAGCAAGTAACCGTCATTGCTCGCCACCTCGACAACCTTATGCTGTGGGCCGAGATGAAAGCGATCCTTCATGGCAATCACATAAGCTTCCGCGTGCTGAAGCCAGCTTTTCGAGAAGCCTGAAAAATATGCGTAGTTCGAGAATATGTTTTCTGGACTTTCAAATTCCTCGAGTTGAACGAGAAAACAGCCGTCGCATACATAGGCGTGCAGTGGATAAAAGACCTCGCCCTCGCGCGATTTCTCTGCGGGCACGTAAGAATTTGATAATGGGGATAGGCCGAGATCGGCGAAAGTGTGCGTCAACGCTGCACCGCAAATACGACAGGTTCCATTCTTCACGATCGGCTCCTCCCAAGATCACCGTAACGGGCGATCTGGGCAATGGTTATGGAGGCCGACTCTTCCCCCTTGAGTTGCGCTTGATACCAATCAATCGTCCAAGCGAGGGCCATGTCCAGATCGAGCCGGCTGTTCCAACCTAGTCGCGTTCGCGCTTTTGAAGCGTCTACTTTAAGGAAGCCTGCCTCATGAGGGTGAGGCTTATCGGAGAGATGCCATCTGGCACCGTTTGCCCACATGGCCGCCAAGCGATCGACGACATCAGACACCGGCCGGCAATCCGTCTCGACAGGGCCGAAATTCCAGGCTTCGGCAAAGGCTGCTCCTTCCTTCGAAGCGAGACATTCCGCAAGACGGATATAACCGCTGAGCGGTTCGAGCACATGTTGCCAAGGGCGGATCGCATGCGGGCTACGAATCTCGACAGACTCGCCCTTCCCGAACGAACGCACGATGTCTGGAATGAGCCGGTCGCGCGACCAGTCGCCGCCACCAATCACATTGCCAGCGCGCGCCGTCGCGACATTGCAACGCCGCCGGGGCCGGGTTTCAAAAAAGGACGTTCGATAAGCACTCGCGACAAGTTCAGCGCATGCTTTCGAGTTGCTATAGGGATCGCGGCCGCCCAAGGGTTCGGTTTCACGGTATGCCCAGTGCCACTCACGATTGTCGTAGCACTTGTCGCTCGTGACCACGACAGCCGCTTCAACGGACTCAGTCATACGAATGGCTTCAAGGATGTGAACCGTCCCCATCACATTCGTCGCATAGGTTTCCACGGGATCCTGGTACGAGGGCCGCACGAGCGATTGCGCGGCCATGTGGAAGACGATTTCCGGTCTGGTTGACTTCACACACTCGCAAACAGAATCGAGATTGCGGATGTCGCTATAGTGCCGCTCCTTATGATCCTTGAACGCCAGCCGATAGAGGCTCGGCTCAGTATTGGGCGAAAGCGCAAAGCCTATGACTTTGGCCCCGAGCGAATTGAGCCACAGCGATAACCAGCTTCCCTTGAATCCCGTGTCGCCAGTGATCAGAACCGATCGGCCGCGCCAAAAATCGGGAGAAGGATTTACCAAACCTTCCAAGGCGCCTGACCTTTCGCCCAAAGGTTTTCAAGATGGGTTTTATCTCTCAGCGTGTCCATCGCCTGCCAAAAACCTCCATGCGGATAGGCGAAGAGCTCCCCATCGCGTGCGAGTGCTTCCATCGGCTCGCGCTCCCAAATCGTGGAATCCCCTTCAATATAGTCCAACACTTTTGGCGAGAGCACAAAAAAACCTCCGTTTATGCTTGCGCCATCACCAGCAGGCTTTTCACGAAAGTTCTTGACCAAATTGCCCTCCAATTCGAGGGCCCCGAACCGTCCAGGCGGCAAGACGCTGGTGACGGTCGCGAGCCGGCCATGAGCTTTGTGGAAAGCAAGAAGCTTGGATAAATCAATATCGGCGACGCCATCGCCATAGGTGAGAAAAAACGCCTCGTCGTCGGTCAGATAGTCTCGAATCCTCTTGATGCGGCCGCCCGTCATTGTGGCGTCTCCCGTTTCAATGAGAGAGACTCGCCAATCTTCGGCGCCACTCCGGTGATAGTCGATGGCGCCATTGACGATGTTTACAGTCACGTCGCTGAGATGCAGACGATAATTGAGAAAATATTCTTTGATAATGTAACCCTTGTAGCCAAGACAAATCACGAAATCCGAGACGCCATGCGCAGAAAAAATCTGCATGATATGCCACAGAATGGGCCGTCCTCCGATCTCGACCATCGGCTTTGGCTTCGTATCCGTCTCTTCCGAGAGTCGCGAACCAAGTCCCCCTGCCAAAATCACAGCTTTCGTCATCGATGGATCCCGAGGCCGTTATGCTCATTGAGAAGGACTGGCGAAAATTGCAGGCCGTCATTGTTTAATTGGACTTAAAAGCTTTATCAACGATACGCAATTTGCAAAATTGAGCAATACGCACACTCGACACCCTGGCAATTCCGCATCGTTTCGTAACCGGAGCGCAGCGCTGCCTCTCATGACTTAAGCTTGTTTTGCCAAACGCAAACCGCCGGCTTGGGGCGGCTATGGCGGCTTCCGCCCTACTTTGGCCTCAAAACTTAAAACGTATAGCGCTTCTGCTCATAGATCGATCCTCTCCCCGACATCAAATAAGAGACAACAATGGCGCGTACATTTGCAGGCACTGGACTTCTCCTTGTGCTTTTGAGCGGATCTCCGGCTAGTGCTATCGATAACCCGCTCAATGGCATACAGCTGGCAAACTTCAATCCTCTCGACCGGGGTCCACTGGCCGACTTTCTCAATCTTTTTCGCGAGCAAGCCATACCGCGCCGGGTCGTGCTTTGGCACGGCGGTTACGCACCGGGAACGGTTGTGATCTCGACGAAGGAACGCCGTCTCTATTATGTCCTTCCGGGCGGCGAAGCGATCCAGTACGGCGTTGGTGTCGGCCGGGAAGGCTTCACCTGGTCCGGCACCAAGACAGTGACCATGAAACGCGAATGGCCGGATTGGACGCCGCCGCCGCAAATGCTTAAGCGCCGTCCTGATCTGCCGCGCCATATGCCTGGCGGATTGGACAACCCGCTCGGCGCGCGCGCGATCTACCTTGGCTCAAGCATGTACCGTATTCATGGGTCAAATGAGCCGGATACAATCGGGGCAGCGGTGTCGTCCGGCTGCATTCGGATGACCAACCAAGACGTCACTGATCTTTTCGAGCGGGTCAAATTGGGCACGAAAGTTGTCGTGCTTCAGCAAAGTGCCCAACACTGAAAAACCTTTGGGCCCCCGAAGCTGCTGACACCGAATTCAGTGGTGAGATTGGCGGCCGAGCGGGTGTGAGGTTTATGCAAGCGAAACGGAGAGAGAAAGGAACGCTCCGGGAAAGAAGCGATAGCGGCACACTTGAAACAAAGGCGGCTCGTGAGACATGGTTTTAAGAACGCGATCTGCACGTTTAAAGAGCCGCATCACTCCAGACTTTCCGGGGGCTTCACGCTCTTCACGAGCTGCCTGGCATAGTCGCGCAGCCTGGCCGCTACTTTCTGCAGATGTTCCGGATTGGCAGTGCCTTCCCCCGCGCCATTTTCCATTCCCTGGGCGAAGAATTCGGCCCAGTCAGCCACCTTGGCCGGATCGACAAGATGACGCTCAGCTAACGCACCGATGAGTGCTAGGTTCTGAAACATTGCCGTGGTATTCGCCACAGCTACTTCCTTTTTGAGTTCGTCTTGCTTGGTCATTGCAGCCTAAAGTCATTTCAGGAAGTACGGCGCGCGCTCACGCCCTTTAGAGCATGTCCCGAAAAAGTTACTCGGCTTTTTCGGGACATGCTTTAAATCTTTGAATCTGAGTGATACCTTTTCGATCACGTGATTCCACATCTGGGGCAAGCGCTCTAGCGTGCCCATGGCCAGGGTGACCTGATGTTACCTGGCCAAGCCATCATGGAGTTGGCGGAAAATCTGCTTTTCTCTCTCGCAAAATATACCCTCATATAAATAAATATGATATTTGTCACAATATATATATCACATACTTGTGAATTATGGAGTGTGGCCTTGAAACTTCTCAGCCAAGCTCTCGTTCTAGGGCGGCATGCCCGCTTTGAATGGCTCCTCGTGCCAATCAAGCAATGCGCCGTCATCGGCCGCTAAGAGAGCCGCAGCTTCGGCGCGATGCTTGAAGGATAGAACTTCCCGGCTCCCTCTCTGCCAATAGAATAGTATTAGCTGATGATTTGCCGCGCAAAGCCAAAGAGCAGAGAGTTGACGGACGCCCGGTTTAGCCGCTCGTCTCCACCTGTGACGGGTCTTGGTCTTGGAGCCATTTGACAGGGCCTCATCGAGTCCGCGGACACCAAGGTTCTTCAAAGGCCTAGATGCACGGTGGAAGTTGGGCGCAACCAATCCAACGACGTAGCCGATTTGGAGGCTTGTGGTCAGCACGCCGAATTGGAAAAACCAGCCGAGAAGGCTGTTCTCCATGTGCGCGGGGTTAATCTGAACAAGAACGGCGGCGAGCCCACAAGCGGGAATAAGAACAAACCACTTGAAGAATCGTCCAAGAATCATCCCAAATAGGATGCCCCCAACGACTAGAATACCCATAATGGTGCCTCGTCAGGAAAAATATTCATGCACGCATAATAGCAGCGGTCTAGGTTGCTTCAAGCTGTGCATTAATATTGTAAATGCATTACTAGATAACATAATAATATATTAATCAATCGATGAATTGCAATGCGCAAGACCCATTTGAGTTTGAATAGACATCAAGGCAAAGTGGTCAGCGGGCTCAATCTCTCAGGTGGCGAGTTCCCCCTGGATAAGCGATTCGCTTCTCTACCCTCATGCCGGCAGTAGCGCTGCGTTTAGACACCTCGCCAAAGCTTGATCCCAGAAAGTTGCAGACTTTTCAAGATCATGCTCTCGCAGGCTCACCCCAGCTCTGCGTGCGAGCTCACGTTTTGTGCGGTTAGTCGGACACATTGCCGGGGCCTTCCGGATGCGCGGGATCGGCACCCAATCCCATTCGGCCGCGCGTTCCGGATTCACCATAGGCTTTGCGGTCGCAATCATCGAGCGACATGCAGGGAGGTTGGATTTGGTAATACTCCCGCCACGGATATTCACTCGCGCGTGGCCGGTAGCGGTACTTGCCGCGAGCCTCGTCTTCTACGGTTGCTGCCAGCAAAATTAAAGCGGCAAAAACAAGAACCGCCAGGGACGAAGCGATAGCACGGCGGTTGCCATGACAACTGGCTAGGCGGCGTCGGCGTAGCCTCGTCATGGGAGCGCACCCGCTGCTGGGTTCTTTCCTTGAAGCATGGCTCCAAGGCTGCCGCTCATCATCTCGGGGTGTTCAATACAACCATATTGAACCGTAAAATCCGGTCGAAGCTCGCTGAATTGCGCCGCGCGGGCTCTGTCCTCACAGCGAATGTACCCAGGGACTCGCCTGGTTATAAAACCACGACGATGCGCTCCATGCCGTGGATATGCGGACACGGGGCCCGGAGCGAAAAGCATGAGAACGGCGGCGGACGCCGCAATATTGGCGAGTATCCGCGTCAAGGCGTTTCTCCCACGCGACACGGTTTTTTGAAGCACTCGGTTTTTGATGCCAGATCAAGGGTGACGCATCCTGCCGTTCCTCCGCCTTAGCTTATCTTGCGGAACGCAGAGTCAACGGTGCGCAACGTCCGCGACCGACCTCGAAAGTCACTGATCAGACCGATAAACTGATCAATCCGATACGTTGCCAGGACCTTCCGGGCGCATTGGATTGGCGCCCAAACCTTCGCGGCCGCGCGTTCCAGAACGATCGAAATGGGCGCGATCCCAGCGCGAAGGAGCAGTTTGCGGGTTTGGGGTTACGGAGCCGCCGTAAACCTGATCGGCTGGGGCCGGATAAAGCTGCTGGGCGCTAGCCGCGCCAAACGAGGCGGCCAGCGTTGCGGCTGCAAGCCCCACCGTCAGCGCTTTGCGACGTGCGCTCGCGATAAAGATTTTCATGATATTCTCCAGTCTTGTCAGGCTCAGTATTCACTTGTCGACAACTGAGCGACAATAGTATTATAGGCGCGGGATCGCCGTATTGTAGATATGTATAGTATAAAACTATTTTCATATATGTTGTTTCATAAAAGTAATTTTAAGAACAGCATGCTTGCCCGGCACTCCGCGAAAATAAGTAACTGCCGCGCCGTGGATCGAGATCGCAAATGGAATAGTCATCCGCAGCGCAAGGCGCCCGTTACATGCCGTGTACATTCTGCGGCGGCTGCGCCATGGGGCGGGCTGTCATGCCCCGGCACGGAGCATCTGCAATTCGCACCGTGACGCCTGATGCAATCGTCTCCTGGGGCTGCCGACCATCCCGTTGCGGCCAGGCCACTTGCTCCAGCTGGAAGCGCCATTCAACCGGACGCTCTCCTGCACATAAGCTCACAAAGCAACGAATCCTAAATACCACCGGGCTAGATGAATTGTATTTTAATATCACTTGAGTATGAGGTCATGTATTTAACGACTCGGTTCACGCGGTGATTGCTGCGATGGAGATTGCCATTGTTGTGATGATGTAAGCCCCCACTGTGGCAAGGCGAGCTACGTCCTTCAAAGGCCCCAGCTTCGCCGTCGCTTCACATTCGCCGCGTTCGTGATTATGATTTTCAGCTTGCTCGCACCAATTCGGACGCTGACCAATGTCATTCCGAATATCGCCATTCGTATCATCAGCGCAGAACGAGGCGGGCTCCAAGGCGAAGGGGAAATCACTGACGCCTTCCCGGCTCGCGCAACGCTGAGAAAACCCGCTCCTCCTTTAGAAAGGACACGCTCTGTAGAAAGGACACGCTCAACTACGCTGCCTAATCGTCTTACGGCTTATGCCCTGATAAATAGGGTGCCTTGATGGCATTGGTCATGTTCATGCTTCGACGGCCGTATACGGTCATCGCCAGCGTCATACTCCTTTGTATCACAGGCTTTGGCGCCGTGCTTCAACAGCAAAACATGATCCTGCCGTCAGGCGATGTTAAAATCGGCAGCGAGGATTACAAGCTCACGGCGAACAATAGCCCCAAGTCCATCACCGCCATAAACCAGTTCCCTGTAAAAAAGGCCGCTGGCCGAATCATGTTCATGCATGATGTCGCGCATGTTTGCCAATCTATAAGAAGGACGGCATTTTACAGCTCTTGCGTATGACTCTGGCTATTTGAGGCGGGACTTTAGGAGATCGCAGCGTGTGGATCGTTCAGATTGCTCTGAAGCACCCCTATACCTTCATTGTGATGTCGCTGCTCATTGCAATCTTTGGCTCGTTGGCGGCGGTGCGCACGCCGACGGATATATTCCCCAACATCAACATCCCGGTCGTCAGCGTGGTCTGGACTTACACGGGCCTTTTGCCGGACGACATGTCCGGCCGAGTCGTCTATTACTACGAGCGCACCTTGACCGCGCAGGTGAGCGATATCGAGCACATCGAGTCGCAATCGCTCAACAGCTATGGTGTGATCAAGATATTTTTCCATAAGGACGTCAACATCGCCGCCGCGGTGGCCCAGGTAACTGCTACCTCGCAGACCGTCCTGAAGCTGCTGCCGCCCGGTATCACGCCGCCTTACGTCCTCAGCTACAACGCCTCGAGCGTGCCGATCCTCCAGCTTTCTCTCTCGAGCACCAAGCTGCCGCAGAGGGAACTGTTTGACCAAGCACAGAATTTCATCCGCCCGCAGCTCGCCACGGTTGAGGGCGCCGCCGTTCCGTCCCCTTACGGAGGGAAGATCCTCCAGGTGCAGGTCGATCTCGACCAACGAGCAATGCAGGAGCACAACGTATCGGCCGAGGACGTCCTTAACGCCGTATCCGCGCAAAACCTCATCTTGCCTGCCGGGGACCAGAAAATCGGCCCCTTCGACTGGAATGTCGCGCTCAATGCCAGTCCGATTATACTCGACCAAATCAACGGCCTCCCGGTGAAGGTGGTCAACGGCACTGTGATCTACATCCGCGACGTTGCCTACGTCCACGAGGGCTCCCCCCCGCAAACCAATGTGGTGCGAGTCGATGGGGTCAAGGCCGTGCTGATGACGATTCTGAAGTCCGGTTCGGTCTCGACTCTCGACGTCATCGACGGGATCAAGGGACTGCTGCCGAGGATCAAGGAGACCTTGCCCTCCAGCATCAATCTGCATGCCGTGGGTGACCAATCGGTATTCGTCAAGGCCGCCATTTTCGGCGTGCTCCGGGAGGGGCTGCTCGCCGCTGCGCTGGTCGGAGTGATGATCTTGCTCTTCCTTGGCAGCTGGCGCTCCACGATGATCATCATCATCTCCATTCCTCTCTCCATTCTGTTTTCTCTTGCTGCCCTATCCTGGCTCGGCGAGACCATCAACATCATGACGCTTGGCGGCTTTGCTCTTGCCGTCGGCATGCTGGTTGACGAAGGAACCGTCACGCTCGAAAACATTTTCTATCATCTTGAACAGGG
>PLUZ01000145.1 GCA_003162995.1 Methylocapsa sp.
GCCAGAGGTAGACCAAGCGACCATCGATCTTGAGATAGACTTCATCGAGATGCGAGATGCCAGATAGTGTGGGGCTTCGGCCGGCGTTTACGAAGATCGGTTGCGATCTTGGGTCCAAAATGGTNNAGGAAAGCGGTAGCCGCTATAGCTGATCTCGGTCATCATCGATGGTTACGTCTGAAGTCACTGAACGGCAAGCCCACCGACAACGTGACAAAGCCTTGCCATGAAGAGCTCCTTTTTTGACGGAGGCTCCTCCCTCTCTGCGGAAGCGGATGCCCGCGGAGGCATTATGCAGCTTAATCACTCACATGTAGCATACTTTGTGCAAAGCAGCAAATTGTTGCTACGAGCAAGTATCCGCGCGTTTCCCGAAGAATGCTGCAGGTGTCGTCAGAAAGTGACCAGTTTACTTAACCGAACGTCAGCCTTTATCGCGCGACCAAATGGGGGATTGAAGGCTCCGTCGAGACGGTCGCCCAGGAAATCGCGCCCTTCAACATCGAGCTCACGATCGTCGAATTGGCCCCCGCTCGAACGGGCTCCGGTGGTGGCCTCGTCAACCCGCCCATGGCGATCTAAGAGGATAGGCAATGCGGAAAACATATGCTCAGTGCGAGTTCTTCGCATTTTGGACCCTTTGCGGACTCTGCTGGTCCGTGCTTTTGAATGGAAGCGCTGCACTCTAGGCCCACTCTGAACTCGGTGGGATTGATCAGGATTCGCTAGAGTATTTGTATTCTGGTGCGGCCTTAAGCTGATCAGCTTTTGCGTTCATTGTGGCATGCCATTTGTTATCCTTGGCATTGAAGCTGATTGCCGACGGGCGCACGACAACATAGTGCTCGCCCATCCCGAGAAACTCTCCCACGCTGACAATATAGCCGTTTAGGCCGTTTGCGTCTAAGGCGATATCCTTGATCGTGCCGATGTTTTGCTTGTCTTTGTTATAGACATCCAAGCCGACCACGTTCGAGCTAAGTTCGTCATGGGCAGGAACGTAAGTGAACTTGCCGCTGGGGGTGGGGTTGGGCCCTCGTATCATGGCGGTGCAGACAAAAACCTCGGATATTCCCGCATGCTTAGCGATGTCCTTGGCTGTGTGAACAGCCGTCAAGAACGAAAGCTGACCGACGGTGCTGGCAACCGTAATGGTAAGGCCAAGGGGATGTCTCGTTTCCGCGTATTCCTCGCCATACATGACGAGCACGTATTTTTGCCCGGCGGGAATCTCGTTTTGTGACGAGATGTATTTTACTTTAGGTTTTTGTGTCTTTCTGAACATTCAGAAACCGCGCGATTTGTCGTTTCAGAGACGATCGTGGCCCATACCAGCCACTACCACACTGAGTGCCATCTACTGAGTGCCGGTAACTGCTTCGATGAGGACGGTGCGGGTGGAACTGGCGGTGATGCCGGGCCACTGGTCGACTTGACGATGATGTCCAGAGTCGAAAAGCCGAGCAAGAACAGAAACGCCGCAAACCCCGGCTATCTGATTGTTTTCGCCAGTCGCGTTCTGCGAATATGCGGCCTTTTGTATGACATGATGATGATGGTAGTGCGTCAACTGCCAGCATACGTCCGTCAGCGCGGGAGGGCAGCGTCCCGTGCCCAGACATCCCGTTGTTGGCGCATCGCGCCCTATCCGCGGACGCATTATTCATCGGTGAAGCCGACATGCGGCACGCATGTAATGACGGAAGCTAAATAACGCCATCAGTGGTCTATGGCCGATGCGCCCCGGTCAACTCCATGCCCAGATTTCGTGTCACCAAAACTAAGGCCTGTGTCACCTATCACATGGCCAGCCCCACGCCCCGGAAACCAGGGGTAGGACAGCCAAACCGGTCCGGGCCCGCGGCGAAGGAAAGACGGGAGACAGCGGGCTCTTGAGGCGCCGCGCTAGCGATTCTCCGCTCGCATCTAGGAAGACCGAGGATTCGGCGCGATGTTTATAAGTCCTCTCTCCCCCTCGTTCATTTTTGAGAATGACCGTGGGCAGTCGTGGTATGTTTGTGGGCGAGTTCGCTATGTTCGAGAGCGGCAGCTGCGTGCTCTTTCGCCTCTTTGTGCTCGCCGAGATCGTGATGATGGGCCGCCTGATGGTGATGGTGAGCTGCAGCGTGGTGGTGAGCGGCCGCCTGATGGTGATGCTCACTCGATGGATGCTTCAGTATCTGTGCCATTTTACCTTAACTCCTCCCTGAGAGTGAACAATCGTCTATTTCCTCCGAATGACACGAGAATGACGGTTCAATAAATGTTAGCAACGCCAATGCCGGTAAGTAATTCCGTCGCGGATGCCGTCAAGGCGATGCGTTGAACCATACGCGACCATACGTGCTGTTCGGGCTATTCGTGTGCGCATTTCACATCCGCACCAAACGCAAGAAAAGAGATTTTAGGTCGCCGGCGTCTACTGATCGGTTATCCACTGTGCGATCGACGGCCAATGTTCCTTGAGGGTTCGTGCCCCCATGAACAATCCGATATGGCCGCCAGGCACCGTCTTCTGCACAATTCGGTCCCTCGGCGTGCCGAGATATTTTGCAGCATCGAGGACTTGTTCGGGCGTCGTGATATCGTCGCTAGCACCCGCCAGTAGATAGGCTGGGCAAGTGATGTCGCGGAGGTTGAGCTTTCGGCCAAGCGCGACAAATTCGCCCTTGGCAAGCCGGTTCTCCTTGAAGAGCTGCTTGATCACTTGAAGGTACCAGCGACCCGGCAAATCGATCGGATTTTCATACCAACTCTCGAAAGTCTCCTCCTTCGCCAGATAAGTCGGATCGTTGATGTGGTCGTAAAGATCGATATGATCTTGGATGTAGTGCTGCTCAGGGTGCATGTTCTTCCAGCCCTGCAGCATAAATTTGCCCTTCATCAGGCCACCGCCAAGCTCGACCAACTCCTCGTAGAACGAGATTGGGGATTCATGGACCATGCGCTTGATCGGCCCATTGCCGGCGTCCGTGTCGATGGGTGCACCCGCGAGCACAAGCGAGTTCACTTTGCCCGGAAATCGCGCGGCGATCATCGCAGAGACCCAGCCGCCCTGACAGAGACCGATCAAATTTACGCGGCCGCCGAGATCATCGATTGCAACAATGAGCTCGGCAAGGTAATTGTCGATCTCCAGATCCTTCATATCTTCAGTGGCAGACTTCCAATCGGTCAACGCCACGTGATTGATACCGTTGGCCAAGAGCGTCTCTACCAGGCTCTGACCATTGTGGTAGTCGGCGATCATGGACGTATGACCAGCGTGGGGCGCGTCAACGAGCGTCGGAATCCCGCCTGGCTTGCCGTAATCACGGAGCACCATGGTTCGGAGATCAAGCCGCACTTGGTTCGACGTCGCGAGCCTCGGTCTCAGCTCGTCGTGAATCTTAATTTCTTCCTCGATGAATTTGATGTTTCGCGCGTAAAGCTCCGCCCCTTCCTCAGCCAAAGCCGCCGCCATTGCGACCGGCCAGAATGCCGGGACGCTCGCAAGTGAAAATTCGGAGGACTTTACGGACGACTCTTTCGACATGGCAGCTCTTCCCTCGTGAAATTTGGTGTAGCGTCGGGCATTTATGTGGCTACGTGATTTTCAACACTGTGAAATGACGGACTTGGTTTTCGGCACGGCGCTCAAGCAAAATGAGCAAACAACGTCGACCGTCCCCGCTGACGTCACCACCACGGTTACCGGACATGATCACGAACAGCTCTATAACCTAGCTCAATGTTCTCGAAAGTGAGCGTGTCGACGAGGTTCGGCATATCTCGTTGTCTAGGCTCGTCGAGAATCGAATTTTTTTGCGCTCTAAGGCGACCCCCAAAAACA
>PLUZ01000542.1 GCA_003162995.1 Methylocapsa sp.
TGTTACGCTCCTCGGCAACGAAGGCCGCCCAGTCCAGGAACTCGTCCCAATCGCAGCGGGCGCGAACGAAGGCTTCATTCACGAGGCCTTCCGTGACGATCACATGCGCGAGCGCCGTGACGATAGCGACATTGGTCCCCGGCCGCAAGGCGAGATGGTAATCTGCTGCGATGTGAGGCGAACGCACCAAATCCGTCCGGCGCGGGTCGATGACGATGAGCTTTGCGCCTTCCCGCAAACGCTTTTTCATCCGCGATCCGAAGACCGGATGCGCGTCTGTTGGATTGCAGCCGATGATGAGGATGACGTCGGCATCATCGACGGAGTCGAAATCCTGGGTTCCCGCCGACGTGCCGAAAGCCTGGCTCAATCCATAGCCGGTCGGCGAATGGCAGACTCTCGCGCAAGTGTCGACATTATTGTTACCAAAACCGCTGCGGATCAGCTTTTGAACGAGATAGGCCTCTTCAGACGTGCAGCGTGACGATGTGATGCCGCCGACTGAGAGCCTGCCATATTGCGCCTGAATACGCTTGAATTCAGAGGCCGCGTGAGCGATTGCCTCTTCCCATGACACTTCGCGCCATGGATCTGTGATCGTCTCGCGGATCATGGGATTGAGGATACGCTCGCGGTGCGTCGCCCAACCATAGGCGAACCGGCCCTTGATACAGCTATGGCCGTGATTGGCTTTGCCATCCTTCCACGGCACCATCCGGACGATTTCCTCGCCGCGCATCTCCGCCTTGAAAGTGCAGCCAACGCCACAATAAGCACAGGTTGTGACGGCGGAATGTTCGGGCTGGCCGATGGCGATCACCGACTTTTCGACAAGCGTCGCCGTTGGGCACGCCTGCACGCAGGCGCCGCAGGAAACACATTCGGACTCGAAGAAGGCCTGCCTCATGCCGGGCGAAACCCGGCTGTCGAAGCCGCGCCCATCGATCGTCAGCGCGAAAGCACCTTGCGTCTCCTCGCATGCGCGCGCGCAGCGATTGCAGACAATGCACTTGGAGGGATCGTAAGTAAAATAGGGATTGGATTCATCCTTCGGCTTCCATTCAGCATTGGGCTTGCCGTTGTTTCGAGCGAACACATGATTGGCGCCGCCATTGTCGTAGCGGACCTTGCGTAGGCTGATTGCCCCGGCCATATCCTGGAGCTCGCAATCCCCATTCGTCGCGCAGGTCAGGCAGTCGAGCGGATGATCGGAGAGATAGAGCTCCATAACGCCGCGGCGGATCCCATCGAGACGCCTCGTGTAAGTCCGCACGGATATGTTCGGCGCGACCGGCGTCGTACAAGAGGCGGGCGTGCCGTTGCGTCCATCGATTTCAATGAGGCAAAGGCGGCAGGAACCGAACGCCGTTAAGCTGTCGGTGGCGCAAAGTTTGGGGATTTGAATTCCCAGCTGCATCGCAGCGCGCATGATCGACGTACCCTCGGGTACGGTCACTGATTGTCCATCGATCGTCAAAGTAACGTTTTTTTCGGATTTCGAGACAGGCGTGCCGTAATCGGTTTCTCTGATGAGACTCATAGTGTTGACCCTTGTTGAACCGAAACGGATTGATGTCTTTTGCGAAACTCTTTGGTGAGAATGGCGGCGCCTATCAGCAGCAGAAATGTCTTTAGCCAATTCTTCGGGACTTCTCTTCAGAACATAATTTGCCAAAATTTGTTACGGGAATCAATAAAGCTATCATGTGATCTCATTTATATCTCCTATAAACCAGCCTAAATAGGAATTCTATATTAAAATTTACTGCGATAATAATATTATAGTATATTACGTATGCCATCTAATGCGAGCTAATAACAATGTAATGTAGGTATGTTATATAATGAGATTCGTCGCAATTCGGACAAATGAAATGGCCTTAAGCCATCTCTGGCGGCGGTCTACGCCTATCAGGGACACGTCTGACGTCGATCAAAGGCGATATTGCTGCGGAGGTTAGGGTCGAATGCTTACCGCGGCAACAGCGAAGCTGATCAGCCGTAGATCGTGTTCATGAAGGAGTATGACGGTAGCGTCTCTTTAAGCAGACGCTTCAACGCCGCATTTCGCCGCCAAACTCGTTGGGCACGCAATGAAAAAGGCGATGAGGGGCCAGTATGTCTCACGGCTTTCAAACGCCCATCGGGATTCATTTTGCGATCGCCACGATGATCCATTGTCAATAGACGAACCACTGCGCGTGTAGGAAATGCTTCATTAAATAATTGCGCGTCCGAGAGCCGAAGGGTTGGCACCTTATCTGCATTCCTTCACTTGAATGAGTGGCAGAGCGATCTGAGCCGCTTTTTAACCACTCCGTGAAAGTTATTGGGGGTATCATGATCGAGCTAACCGCTGCCGACGGGAATACGCTTTCCGCCTATCGCGCAGACCCTTCAGACACGCCCAAGGGTGCAGTCGTGGTCCTTCAGGAGGTCTTCGGCATTGATCCCCATATCAAGAAAGTCACAGAAAACTTTGCCGCACAGGGCTATGTGGCAATCGCCCCTGCCCTCTTCGATCGCGTGAAGAAAAATGTGGAACTTGGTTATGACGAGGCGGGCCTCGCGGCGGGTTTGGATCTTAAGAACCAAGTGGAGACCACAGACGCCATCGCCGATATTCAGGCGGCAGTCGACGCTGTCAAGGACACCGGAAAAGTTGCGATTGTGGGCTATTGTTGGGGCGGCTATCTCGCCTATCTCGCAGCCAACAAGGTGGGCGGGCTCGCTTGCGCCATCGGCTATTACGGCGGAGGGATCACCGATGTGTCCCAGGAGAAGCGGAAAATCCCAACCTTGCTGCATTTCAGCGAGGAAGATCCGCTGATCCCCTTCGAGGAGGTCGTCCAATTCCGGGCTTCCCGGCCGGATGTCAGCGCTTTCTCTTATCCTGGCACGGGGCATGGCTTCAACTGTGCGGAACGCAGCAGTTACAATGAGGAGGCGGCTACAAAAGCTCTTGAGCGCACCTTGTTCTGGATCAGTCAATATGTGGAAGGTCAGCCTCCAATCCTGTTGAAGAACGCGGGATTCTATGCAGCNNGGAAAAGCTGTGAGCGTGATCAAGCATGAATTCGGCAAGAAGGAGCGCCAGACGGTACGGCGCTTTAGATCGCTGTTGACCTTGGACGCTTTGCACGAAGCCAATGTTAGATCAAACCCGGTTCCCTATTTGGAACGGGCAAGCGAGCGCATCTACCAGCTGGAAAAGGCTCTATTCGAAGCCGCTCAGGCGGCGGCGCCTCCCCTCGAACAGCCTCCCACGCTCGATACAGTTCGCGTGAACGCGGCAGAATATCAACACCTCCTGAACTGCTGGGCCATAATCGAAAAAGCGCTCGCCAACTTGGAACCGAGCGAGGACGTTTAAGGGCTTATCTTCGAAAGCGGCAATCGTTTTCGCGATAAATTCATACGCAAATCGAAATGTCGAACCATGATCCTTGAGTGGATCATGGTTCAGAGTGCTTCCCCATCACGTGCAATCATTT
>PLUZ01000137.1 GCA_003162995.1 Methylocapsa sp.
GCATTCTCCGCTACGGGCCTCGTGAACACCGTTCTGGTTGGGGGATGGATCACGCAACTCGCAACTTTTGTGACCGCAACTCGCAAATTGAAGGCCTGGATTTGTACCGCGCATTCTCTCTCCTCCCGGCCTCGTGGAGAAAGTCAGGCATCCTAGATCGAGTGCAAGTCGCATACAGACTTTTAGTTCGCAATCGCCTTCCGGAGAAAAGGGCCGGTCCGCTTAGGCGGGGTGCGCCTCGACCTTCATCGCAAGCTGAGCCTCATTGGGGTACCAGCGGTCATGCCCGATAACCGCTTTCGACCCAACTCGGCCATTGTCAGCGCTTTCATCGTTCATGAAAGCAGACTTTCCATGGTGCACAATTCAGAATTATGACTTAGACGGTGGCCCTTTGATGCGCAATTGCTCAGCCATCCATTCGATGGCATTATTTCCATCCCATCCCTTTCGGCCAAGACTTTCTGGCGTTACGTCCGTGCTCGGCCAGAGGCCGCCCAAGATGAGCTTCTCGATACCGGCGTCGAGTAGCTTCGCGCGGTAATCCACATCTCTCTGGCTTCTGCTATCGAACCGAAAGACAGAAGCGCACGCTCCCGCTAAAACGTCGCAGATTTGAAGCTGGGGCTCTTGGGCTGAATCACCGAAACGGGTTTGAATCACGTTCATGGGAAACTTTGCGACGATCCCTAGATGTTCGAAGCGAGCCGGTGCGATACTTGGAGATGAGTAGGCGTCCCGCAGCCATTTTTGCTTCGCCATGTTCGACGATTGATCGTGAACGACCTCTTAAATTAAGACCCATGGTGCCGATCATTCCGGCTGTGGCCCAACTCAATCAGTCCCGGAAGAGCAATGTCGAGAACACGCTCTGGAACCCCAACGACGTGGCGGTAACCCAACACCATAAACGACAACCAGAAGTAGCGCAGAATCTTGGCTCGGAACTCATCTTCGTATTCCGTAACGGCAAGGAGCAGCATCGCAACAACGTCCAACTTGGCCGCTTCGGGCGCAATCGCACCAACGTCTGGAATTACGCCGGCGCCAATAGCGTTCCGCGCAAGGGCCGCAAGAGAGACTCTGACTCCCCCTCCGCCCGGAAATTTGCCCCGGTTACACTTTAGCGGTGGGGTCATGATTGGACGCGTTTTCACAGATCTGCCTGGTCGAACCCGTTTACAAGCTGCTTGACCGTTTCCTCATGAGATGCGACCAAGTTTAGGATGGAAGTGAGCGGACAGGGGGTCCTCGGCATGCCGTCAAATCTCGTAGACCCAAGAGATTAGGAAAACATAGATGATCCCCTTACTGACTTGGCGCTATATCTCCGCCGCCGTATTGTTCGTCGCTCTGCTTGTTTGGGCCCCCTTTGCCCTGGCCCATAAGACGAGCTACGGCTACCTCAACGCGGTTTTCACCGGCGACAAGGTCACGGGTAAGCTTGAACTCGCCGTTCGCGACTTCGACTTCGCCTTTTTCGACTACGCCTTTGGCCCCGGCGCCGATGGCGGCGGCAAGGTCAACTGGGATCAGCTGCATCGCCACGAACATGAGATTGCCGGTCTCCTCCTTAACAAAATCTCGATCGGGCCCCCCGGCGCGCCATGCACCCTCGAACCCGGCGCTATTGGCCTCGATACGCTTGGGGGCGACTATTATATCGCTTTGCCGTTTTCCGGACTCTGCAAGACAGAAAGCGGACCGGTGCAAGTCGGCTACGATCTGATGTTTGACATCGATCCACAGCACCGCGGGCTCATCGACGTCAGGCGCGACAACGAGGTCTACTCGGGAGTCATGACTCCCGAGACCAAGGAGCTCAAGTTTGGTGCCGACACGGAAAATCTCCGCGACACCATCCTGTCCTATATCCATCAGGGCGCCCACCACATCTGGATTGGCTACGATCACATCCTATTCCTGGTCACTCTCCTGCTGCCAGCCGTGCTGACCCGCGCGAAAAACAAATGGCTGCCCGTGGACGATCTCGCTGGAGCTTTCTGGGGCATAGCCAAAGTGGTTACCGCATTCACGCTGGCCCACTCGGTCACTTTGTCGATTGCGGCCTTCGGCATCATCGAATTGCCGTCGCGGTTAACCGAATCCGCTATCGCGGCCTCCGTCATGGTCGCAGCGATCAACAACATTTACCCCGTCATCACGCGCCGCCTCTGGGTCGTCGCCTTCGTGTTTGGGCTTGTCCATGGCTTTGGTTTTGCGAGCGTGCTGACCGAATTCGGTCTTCCTCCTGACCGGAAGCTCGTCGCCCTTGTTTCGTTCAATGTCGGCGTAGAACTGGGCCAGCTCGCGATTGTCGCCGCTTTGCTCCCAGTATTGTTTTTTGCGCGCCGGACGCTCGCCTATACCAAAGTCGTGATGCCGGTCGGCTCGCTGGTAATCTCGACGATCGCCTTGATCTGGCTTGTCGAGCGCGTCACGGGTGTCGGTGATTTTTTGGGCGGCTAAAGAGCGGAAGCTGCACTAGGAAAATTGGGCGCAGGCGTTGCTTCTTATCCTGCCGAAGGCTTCGGCGCGTGTCACAATCGGGATGACAGTCTACACATGGGTTGAACTCGTCACCGAGTTCCTCGCCACAAGCAATGACATAGCGGGATTCCGCACCGCTTTGCGGCCCGGCCTTGCGACACGCGAGGAGCTTGAGAAACTCTCAAGAAGGTCTTATCCAATGCATCGATCATTTGCGTCAAACGGATGATGTGGATCGCTTGAGCTGAACTCAGTCGAAAACATATGGGACTATCTGCGCAGAAACTCTCTTAGCCACCGCGTCCGGGACGCCTACTAGGCGATCCTCGACGCCCGTTGCGATGCCTGGAGCGCCCTCATAGCTAGATCCGACGTCATCACCTCAATTTGGAACCAAAGATTGGGCACAGGTCAAACTTAGTGGGTGTGTAAAATTCGGGTTCAACGTCTGTTGCCAATTTGTAACACATTCGCATCAAATAGGAGTTTTAGATATTTTTATCTTACTTCAGCGCTGAAGCTCTGTTAGGTTTGGCAGGCGCTAAGGACTGCGAGCCCAAAGCCAGCTTCATCTCAGCTCACCGGCAAGTCCGCACGAATGTTCCATGGGAGAGGGAGATGCCTCAGGCTAAGGACTGCGCGCAACCGTGGACTCCAGTGCATTTATGCAAAATGCAAGGGCTCCGCAGAGGATCGGCGGTAAGGCCCATCGTGATCAGCGTGATCGCGCTATATGCGGTTTTGCTCCAGGGCATATTTGCTCCTCCAGCGGCCGCCTTCGACTCGCCCAGTGAGATTACCTGCGCGCAAAACGGTTTCAGGTCTGAAGCACCGAAGCGTGCGGACCATCATCACGGGTTCTGCTGTATTCTTGTTTGCGCCGCCAGCGGAATTGTCTTTGTCGCAGCGGCGGCTGACGTTGCCGTCTTACCGCAGCAGGTTTCGATCCTCGCCTTTGCCCTGCCGTCCGCGAGCCTCACGCGTGTCTCGGCGCAATTTTATCAGCCCGCGCGCGGGCTGCCGCAAGCTCTTTGAGCGATCCCCAGTCCGGCTTTTCGAAGTGGGCAGGAAAATCCGCTTCTTCAATAAAGGTACCGAACGCTTGCATCCGCCCACTTTGGAGCAGGTGCCGCGCCCGGGCACATCAAACCGTTCTCTTTCATTTTGTCTGACAAGGCTGTCGTGCGCCGATCAAGTGTCTCGGTCTTCTCGCTTAAAATCAATAGGAGGGGCATTTGCCTCCGGCCAAGGATAGAACCGATCAATCAAGAGGACATATGATCGGAAAAGCCACGATAACGGAAACCTCGTCGCTGGCATTGATGATGGCTCTCACCCTACAGGCCACCCCTGCGCTCGCTCAATATGCTGCGCAAGGGGCCGCTCAAGGCGCTCCGGCTTTTGCTACCGACGTCGCGCCCGCGATTGCGCCTAGCCCGCCCCTCTTTGCGGGCAGTCCCTGGGAAGGCTTCTACGCCGGCGGAAATGTCGGATACTTGTTCTCGGGAAGCTCGTCTTACGCCAGTGATCCTTCGGGCGTGCCCTCGATCGGCCAAACAAGCGTGGTCGGGGACGAACACATTGATTACGCGCACCAATTGGGCCCCCTCTCCGCCGGTTTTCAGGCAGGCTATAATCACGTGACCGCCTCAGGTCTCCTGCTCGGCGTCGAGGCCGACTTCTCCTTTCCCGCTATCCTGCGGAGCAATCTGCAGCAGAACATCGCCGCCCTGGGGGCGTCGGTCGTCAACGACAACGTCAAAATATTCGGCTCGCTAGGCGGTCGCGTCGGTTACGTGTTCGGCGACTGGCTCGTCTACGGCACCGGAGGTTTCGCCTATGATCGAGACCGATTGAACACCACGGATTACGCAAGCGAAAACGTCGACGACAACGTCTACTTCTGGCGGCCCGGCTGGACGGCGGGTGCCGGTGTCGAGGTTTTGTTGACCNNCCGTCGCTCCCGGAACGACAGGCGGGATTCTTCCGCAATCGGTCCGCGACGAAGTGAGTATCCACGCGCAGTCGACTTTCATCGGTCAGTCCAACGCGCCGTTCCCCGCCGCGTACACCGGAACAAACAGCCTCGAACCCACATGGCAAACGCGCGATACTTTCAGCGTGACAGGATTTTTCGGTTACAAGGAGCCCTACACAGGCACCGAATTCTATTACAATCCTGAGCCGTTCCAAGGTTTCGGTCTTGCCAACACGCATGGCCTTGCCGGCTTCTCGGACATCGAAGCCCAGAAGGCCGGCTATGATTTTCCGCAGTACAATACAGCGCGCTTGTTTCTTCGCCATGTCTTTGGTCTAGGCGGCGACCAGGAGGATATCGCGGACGGTCCCAACCAGGTGGCCGGGAAGGAAGATATTTCCAGGCTGACATTCACGTTCGGCAAGCTTGCGATCCCCGACATCTTCGACAACAACTCCTACTCGCACGATGGACGCGTTGGTTTCATGAATTGGGCGTTGGTTGATTCCGGCGCGTTCAATTATTCCGGCGATCAGCAAGGGTACACTTACGGGACAGTGCTCGATCTGAACCAGAAGGACTGGGCAGTTCGCGCCGGCTATTTCCTGGTGCCCGATGTTTCCAATGGCGAAAATTTCGACACGAGGCTCTTCGTGCGGGGCCAGTACATTGTCGAGGTCCAGCACAATTACTCGCTTCTCGGCGCCCCCGGCGTATTGCGCGTCACGGGCTTCGAGGAGCAATTTTATGCCGGCAGCTACGCCGCCACGCTCAACAATCCCTATCTCATCAACCCTTTGACCGATGGTGGTACGCCAGACATCGCGGCGACGCGCAAGACGCGATCGCAATACGGCATTGTCGGCAATGCCGAGCTAAGCGTGACGAAGGACCTCGGTTTGTTCGCTCGAATCGGCTGGTGGAACGGGCAATCAGAAATCATCTATACCGATATCGACTCAAGCCTCTCGTTTGGCGGTGTCTTGACAGGAACGTCGTGGGGGCGTCCACTGGATAAGGTCGGGTTGGCGACAGCCATCAACGGTATTTCCGGCAGTTACCAGAAGTTTCTCAGCATCGGCGGGTTGGGAGTCAACATCGGTGACGGCGCGTTAAGCTACCGGCCTGAGTCAATCGTCGAGACTTACTATTCAGTTGGCCTCACAGAGAATGCCTATTTAACTGCTGATTATCAATTCGTCGCCAATCCCGCTTACAACTACGTGCGCGGGCCGGTGTCGATCGGCTCGGTGCGGCTGCACGTACAATTTTAGCCTGATCATCGATTGTGATCTGGCTGCTTTGGATCAGCCAGGCGCCGCGACGGTCGTCGGCTCGATACCTCGCGCTTGGCGCGAAAACCGGATGGTTCGGAGGGCGTGGCTATCGCTATTTGGGTCCCCGGCCGGTGACGGAAGACGGCGCCTTCTTCTCTCCAACGACGGGCATCCTTCCATACGGGCGTGAGGTATCGATTCGACAACGGCTGGACGCTCCAGCTCGACGGCACCAATTTGGGCCAGATCACTGTGCTGACGGCTCTCTTCTGCCCACGGAAGCGCTTTACACGCAATGCAACGGGCCAGTCGCAAACCGCCCGCCGGTCCGCGGTCAACCCGAATGGCGTCATGGACCGGGGCTTAAGACCGGTCGAGCCCTTGCAACTACGATTAACGCTCGTTGGCAAGTTCTGAAATTAGCTAGTCCGCTCGCCATCATCAGGCATGCCGAACGTGGATGTGGGGATGTTTCTTTGCACGGTCATTGCCGTGGGGATGCGTTTCCTCCTTCACTTCGACCGGGACGGCCACGAGGCGGCCATGCCGCACTCCCCGCTCGGCGATGACATGTTCGGCGAAATGATGAACTTCGCTCGCTTCTCCGCGCAGCAGCGCGACTTCCATGCAGCTGGAATGGTCGAGATGAACCTGCATGGCGGCGACCGACAGATCGTGATGATGGTGATGCGCCTCGGCAAGACGATTCGCGAGCTCCCGCACGGTATGATCGTACACATAGACGAGGGCCGCGACGCAATCGCCGGTGCCGCTCGATTCGCCGCGTGCTTGTTGCATGCCGGTGCGAGCAAGGTCACGAATAGCCTCCGACCGGTTGTTATAACCGCGTCCCTTCATATAGCGCTCAAGTTCCACGATGAGCTCATCGTCGAGAGTAACGGTCACCCGCTGCATTGGACTCTGTCCTTCCAATTTGTCACTTGTTCTGCAAGTAGCAATTTGGCCCAATCGAGCCTCCAGCAAGCTTGGCCCTATGGACGCGTATAGCGGGAAGAGACTCGAAAGTCACTGTTCTGTCGATCTACGGGCGGCAGCGTTCAAGCGTTATTTTCCGGTCAAAGCTGGACCATGGCATGAACATGGACTTTGTGCCGCATGGGCTTTTTGATCTGGAAGACTTAGGTTGAGTCAAGCTGCCTTGCTCCGCGGAACAGAAATGATCATAGCCATTGCCTTTGCATTTCTGACGCTCTTCTTCCTTTTGATTATGGCCCGGTGACGTGTCCGCAATCGAGGAGGCCGGCTTCATGCCGGACGCGACGGGAGATGTCGCGAGCGTGCGCTTCCTTTTGTGCGACGCCTGCTTATCCTCCGGGTCTGGACCAGCACAGCGAGAACTTCGTCCTTGGCATCCACGGCCTGCCAAAGGTGGACCAAGTAACCATCGATCTTGAGATAGACCTCGTCATGATGCCAGATGGTATGCGGCTTCGGGCGGCCCCGCGTTGGCTTCGTCAATCCTTGGGTGCAAGAAGACAGCCGCCCTCATCAAGCGGCCGGAAGGCCTCGTCCGCCGGAATGGTTTGCAGCAGCTTGAGGTAATCCCAGGGATATTTCGACTGGGAAGGTTTCTTGACCTCGTAGAGATACATATCGCGCAGGACGCGCCCATCGATACGCAGCCTGCCGTGATGCGTCATGAAGTCGTCGATGGGCATCTCGCGCATCTTCGCCATGACAATGTCCGAGTCCTTGCTGCCGGTGGCTTGCACGGCTTTTAGATAGTGTGTGAGAGCACCATAGACGCCGGCCTGCACCATGGTTGGCATGCGCTTCATTTTGCTAAAGAAACGCTCGGCCCAGGCACGGGTGTTCGCGTTCTGGTCCCAATAATAGGCGGAGGTCATTAGCAACCCCTGCGCCGCCCTCAGGCCGAGGCTGTGCACGTCCGAAATGAACATGAGCAAGCCGGCAAGGCGCTGGCCGTCCTGCACAAGGCTGAACTCGCTCGCCTGTTTGATCGCGTTGATCATGTCTTGTCCAGAGGTGGCAAGACCAACGATCTTCGCGCGCGACGTTTTCGCTTGCAGCAGATACCGGGAGAAGTCGAATGTTCCCAGCGGCACCTTGACGCTGCCCAGCACTTTGCCGCCTTCTGATCTGACCACGTCGCCGGCATCACGCTCCATCGCATAGCCGAAGGCGTAGTCCGCGGTGATGAAAAACCAGCTGTCGCCGCCGGATTTCGCGATGGCTTTCGCGGTGCCATGCGCCATGGCGTAAGTGTCGTAAGTCCACTGCACGGCGTAGGGAGAGCATTGGAGACCCGTGAGGTCCGCGGATGCGGGGGAGGAGAAAAGAACGATCTTCTTCATCTCTCGGGAGACTTTCTGCACCGCCAGTGCGACGCCGGAATTTGCCACATCGGCGATCGCATCGACACCCTCGCCATACCATTGACGAGCGATGTTTGTACCGAGATCTGGACTGTTATGATGATCCGCAAAGATAAGCTCGATCGGCCTACCGAGCACGGCCGCGCCGAAGTCATTGATCGCCATACGCGCGGCCTCGACCGAACCTGGGCCCCCGTGCGCGGCGTAAACAGAAGTCATATCGGTGAGTACGCCAATCTTGACAGGGAGTGCCTCTTGCCCCGGTGCGCCGCCAGCTGTCAGGGCCATTGCTATGGCGGCGCCGATCATGGCGCGAAATTTCATTTGATGGCCTTTTCCGTTTTTATCGAGAGCCGGCCCGCTTCACGGCCTGGCTTCCGCCGGAGCTGCCCGGATCTGGACCTTGCTGCCCTCTTCGAGATCGACGGGAGGATTGAGAATGACCTGGTCGCCGTTCTCGACGCCGTCGCGCACTTCGACCTCCCTGCCAAAATCGCGCGCGATCGTGATGCTGTGCATATGGACGATGCCATTCTCGACCACGGCAACGTGCAGCCCATCTTGATTGAAGATCACCGCGTCGGCGGGAACGATGAGGGATGGCGTCTTGCGCGGGACCTGCAGCTCGACGGTGCAATAGACACCCGGGGTCAACGCTCCATCCGGGTTGGGCACATCGATTTCGGTCAGCAGAGTCCGGGTTCCGGGGACTAGCGCATCCGCGATCCGCGTCACCTTGCCCTTGAAGCTGCGTTTGGGCATCTCGGGTACGCGGACGACAGCCTCGACGCCGGGAGCCACTCCGAACGCCTGATCCTGCGGCACGTAGAGCTGGATCCGCATCACATCGCTGTGCATCATCGTGAATAGAAATGTCCCGCTCGCCGCATCCGCCTGCACCAGGCTGCCGACATCGATATTTCTCTGAGTTACCACGCCGTCGAAGGGAGCGACAACTTGCTGATAGAGCTTTTGTTGCCGTAGCACGTTGAGTTGCGCCTGTTGCGCCTGAATATTGGCTTCGGCAACTTGCGCCGCGTGCTGTTGAGCCTCATAAGTCAATCGATCCGTATCGCCTTGCTGTTTCGTTGCCCAGCCCTCGCCGACAAGGATGGTCGTGCGCCCGTTGGTGACGCGGGCGAGTTCGCGGTTCGCACTGACCTGCCGCAGCGAAGCCTTCGTCTGGACTAGGGTGGCCTCCGCTTGCGCAATCTGGTCATCGACTTCGGGAGCGGTGATCTCCACCAGAAGCTGGCCGGTCTTCACGCGGGAGCCGATATCGACATAGCGCTTATTGATGTAGCCACTGGCCCGCGCATAGATATTCGCTGCGTCAAACGCGCTCGTCGTCCCAGGCAATTCTACACGTATAACGCTGCCACTCGCTGCCACCGCCTCGGTGCGGACGCTTGGCACGAAATCGCGCCGTTGTTCCGCCGCGATGATCGCTTGCCGGTGCTGGACATAGTGCCGCCACACACCGAGGCTCAGCGCCCCTATTAGCAACAGCAGGACAGCCAATCCGAGGTACCGGGCGCGTGACCGGCCGCCCTTGCTTGGGGAAATTTTCGGCTGGCCAGAATCGGGAGTGCCGCGCTGCGGCGCGTTCCCATCCGGAGACTCTAGCGAGGACGCTTGACCGATTTCCGTCATTGCACTTCCTCCGGGAATACGCCATGGGCCGGCCTGCCGTCATTGCCTTTCCGTAGCACGGCGAAAAGATATGGCACGACGCACAGCGTAGTCGGAGTCGCAAATAGCAGGCCACCGATGACGGCGCGCGCCAGGGCGGCGTTCTGTTCCTCGCCCGCACCTCCGATCGCCATTGGGATCATGCCGACGATCATTGCGGCGGCCGTCATCAGCACCGGCCTGATCCGCGTCCGTCCTGCGGCAATTGCGGCATCAAATGCCCTCGTGCCGGCAAGCTGTTGCTCACGCGCGAAGGTGACGAGCAAGATGGAGTTCGCGGAGGCGACTCCGATCGCCATGATCGCTCCCATCAGAGAGGGCACGCTAAGAGTCGTGCCGGTGACATACAGCATGGTGAAAATGCCGCAGAATGTGGCCGGCAGGGCCAGGATGACGACGAAAGGATCGCCGAAGTTCTGGTAGTTCACGACCATGAGCATATAGACGAAAACCGCGGCGAAGAGCAGCCCGATGCTCATATTGTCAAAGGCTTCATTCATACTCTGGATCTGGCCTATGACCTCAATCGCATTGCCTGGCGAGAGCTGTTTCTGCAGGTCCGCGACGATGACGGAAATGTTTTTGGAGACACTGCCGAGATCGCGGTCCTGGACGTTGGCATAGATCTCGTAGACCGGCTGGATGTTGGCCTGGTTCGCATTGGTTGGAATCGAGTCACGTTTTAAGGTTGCAACATTGCTGAGCATCCCAGGCACCGGGTCGCCGGTGAAGGCCACTGCGGTGCTGACCGGCGTATTGACCAGTGCGTTCATCGAGTTCACGCGGTACTCCGGTGTCTGAACCGCGATATAATAAGGAATTCCATTGCTCTGATCGGTCCAGAAATTGGGCGACACCTGTTCGGATGAACTCAAGCTGACATTGAGATTCGTGACGATCTGATTTGCGGTAAGGCCGAACTGGGTGGCGCGGCTGCGGTCAATATCGACGAAAAAATCCGGGGCATCGACTTCCTGCTGGAGATGGGCGTCGGCGATGCCTGGAATGTCAGCGATCCGGTGCCGCAATTCGTGGGCGATTCGCAGGTTTTTCGCCCGATCGTAACCAACCGTCCGCACATCGATCTGTGCCGGTATGCCGAAATTCAGGATTTGAGTCACCATATCAGCGGCTTGAAAATAAATGATCTCCTCGGGGAATGCGGCCGGGAGCACCTCCCGCAGCTTGTGAACGTACGCGGCGGTCGGCGCGTGACCTTCCTTGAGTGACACCTGGATTACACCGTCATTGACGCCGATCGTCGTTCCGTCCGCAAAGGCGAGATTATAGAGACGGGCAGGCAGGCCAATATTGTCGACGATCAGATCCACATCGTCCTTGGGAATGACCTCCCGGATCTTGTTTTCGACCGCCTGGAATATTTGCTCAGTCGTCTCGATTCGGGTGGCCGGCGGAGCCCGGAGGTGAAGCTGAATCTGGCCGCCATCGATGTCCGGAAAGAAGTCACGGCCGACGAAGACGAACATGACAGCGCCGAGCGTGAGCACGAGAACGGCGATGAGCGGGATTACCAATCGACGGGTCAGCAGTATATGCAACAAATCGACGTAGCCGGCGCGCAGCCGCTCGAAACCCTGCTCGAAGCCGCGGTGGAAGCGGGCGAACCAGCCGGTTCCGGCGGCCTCCGCGCCATGGTGCTCGCCCTTAAGCAGCAGGCCGATCATGATCGGCGTCAAGGTGCGGGAGAGGCCATAAGAGGCAAGCATGGCGAAGACGACGGCGAGGCCGAGTGGTGTGAAAAGGTATTTCGCTGGCCCTTGCAAAAAAATCACGGAAACAAAGACGCAGCTTATGGCTAGCGTCGAGACCAGTGTTGGCACGGCGATGCCGGCCGCTCCGTACAGGGTTGCTTCAGGCAGCGGCCGGCCTTCCTCCGTCAGAAGCCGGTGCGTGTTCTCGATCGTCACCGTCGAATCATCGACGAGGATACCGACGGCCAGCGCCAGCCCGCCGAGAGTCATCGTGTTGAGCGTATGGCCAAGGAAATAGAGGACGACGAGCGAGCTGAGTATGGCAAGCGGGATCGAGACCATAACAACAAGAGTCGAGCGCCACGACCCAAGAAACAAAAGAATCATCAGGGCAGTGAGGGCCGCCGCTATCGCGCCTTCCTGAAGAACGCCGTTCACCGAATTGGTGACGAACACCGATTGATCGAAGAGTTCATTGATCTCAAGGCCGGGTGGTGCTGCTTTCCGCGCAACCACGAGAGCCTTCTTCACCTGCCGGACGACGTCGACTGTCGAGGCATTCCCGTTCTTGATGATGCTGAGCAGGACGGAGCGGCGGCCGTTTTCCCGGACGACGTTCTGCTGCACCAGATTGCCGTCGCGGACGTTACCCACGTCCTTCAGGAAAACCGTGGCGCCGCCCGCGAATTTGACAGGAATATTGTTGAGATCATCGATCGTCGCAGGCGTCGCATTCGTCCGGACGCTGTACTGTTTGTCGCCGATCTTCGCCGTGCCCGAAGGCAGGGTGATGTTCTGAGCATTGACGGCATTGACGATGTCGAGCGGCGTAAGCCCTTTGGCGAGAAGCTTGGCCGGATCAATATCTACCATGATCTGCCGGTACTTCCCGCCAGCGGGGGTGGGGAGCGTGAGCCCGTGAATGGGTGCCAGAGTCTGCCGCAGCCGGTATATGCCGTAATCATAGAGCTGTTGTTCGTTGAGCGTGTCGGAGCTCAGGCTGATCTGCAGGACAGGCACGCTGGACGCATTGTATTGCACCACGATAGGGGCCTGGATGCCCGCCGGCATGAGCGCCCGGATCGAATTCGTGCCTGATACGATCTGGGCGATCGCAAGATCGAGGTTCACGTCAGGCTGAAAAAAAATCTTTTGGACCGAGATGCCGTTCAGTGTTTGCGCCTCGATGTCTTTGATACCATTGACGCTTGAACTCAGGGAGTATTCGCTGTAGGTGGTGACGCGCTGCTCCATCTCTGGCGTGCTGAGGCCGGTGTATTGCCAGATCACGGTGACGACCGGGATGTTGATCTCCGGGAAAATATCAGTCGGCATACTGACGATCGCGGTGAGGCCAAGAAAAAGGATGAGGCTAGCCAGCACGTAAAAGGTGTGTGGCAGCCTCAGCGCAAACCCAACTATGCCCATGATATCTCCTTACATCGCAGCCGCATCGGGAGCCTGCGCCGACCAGTAGCGATAACAACGCGAACGCCGTGCCAGGGTTCATATAGAGGGTGATTTGAACGCTGTTGCGTCCGTACAGATTAAGACTTCAGCAGTCAGGCTTCGCATCGCCCGCTTGCTAGCCTGTTAATGCCACTCATAACGCCATTCATAATGATCATTGCCCCTTTCAGGACGGACTCAGTGACCGCCCCGTCTCGTCTGAGCGCCGACCGTTCAAATTGATGCGCCAGAGTAAAGCTCCAGAGTAGAACTATTGTTGATGGAACCGAAAACTAGTCTCCGCGTTTCAGCAAATTAGTTGTGCGAGACGAATGAACAGAAACCAGCCGGCTCTGGCTGAGCGTTTTCAATGATGCATGTCGCGCGGATGCGGTCCGGCATTGTCGCAGCTGATTGCTGCAAAGGCATTGCTGTAGTTGCAGGGAGTGGAACGCCACCGGATCGCAAATCATAGGGAGGTCGTCATGAACGCCGTCGCAGCGAGAGATTCGCATGGGCCGAGAATGCAGCCCAAGCCCGGCAGGATTAGCGAGCACAAGCCCGCGATTGAAGAAGTCCATATCCTGTGGATCACGGGAGGGCTCGGCTGTGACGGCGACTCGGTCTCAATCACGGCGGCCAGCCAGCCAAGCCTCGAAGATGTGATGCTTGGCGCCATACCGGGATTGCCGAAGGTTCACCTGCATAACCCCGTGCTCGCCTATACCGTTGGCGATGAGTTCATGGCACCTTTCCACAAGGCCGCGCGCGGCGAGCTCGACAACTTCGTGCTCGTGCTGGAAGGTTCCATTCCCAACGAGAAGATCAGCGGCGACGGCTATTGGGCGGCCTACGGGACCGACCCCCAGACCGGCAACCCGATCACCATTCCAGAATGGCTGGACCGCTTGACGCCGAAGGCACTTGCGGTTGTCACCGCCGGAACCTGCGCTGCCTACGGCGGCATCCATGCGATGAAGGGCAACGCCACCGGCTGCATGGGCGTGGCGGACTATCTCGGCTGGGATTGGAAATCCAAGGCGGGACTGCCCATCGTCAACGTGCCCGGCTGCCCGGTTCAACCCGACAACTTCATGGAGACGCTGCTCTATCTGCTGCGCCAGCTTGCTGGGCTCGCGCCGATGATCCCCATCGACGAGGCGGGACGTCCCAAATGGCTGTTTGAGAAGACCGTGCACGAGGGCTGCGATCGCGCCGGCTATTTCGAGCAGGGTGATTTCACCCATGAATACGGCTCGCCAAAATGCCTCGTCAAGATCGGCTGCTGGGGTCCTGTCGTACAGTGCAATGTTCCCAAGCGCGGATGGATGGCCGGGATAGGTGGATGTCCCAATGTTGGCGGGATCTGCATCGGCTGCACGATGCCAGGCTTCCCGGACAAGTTCATGCCTTTCATGGACCCGCCGCCAGGCTCGACCCTTTCGTCGAACCTGATCAAGCCCTACGGCGCGCTGATCCGCGCTTTGCGCCCGCTGACGAATGCAACCCTCAATGCCGAACCTAAATGGCGCCACAACCGGCCGAATCTCACGACCGGCTATCAACCGCCCCAATGACATAAATTCTCACCGCGTCCCGTCTTTGATCGGAGGCAGACATGGTTACGACAATTGAACCGGAAATAGTTGAGACCAGGAAGCCATCGCAGATCGTTGAAATGAACTGGGATCCGATCACGCGTATTGTGGGCAGTCTCGGCCTCTACACCAAGATCGATTTCGGTAATCGTGTCGTCACCGAGTGCCATGCGACGTCTTCGATTTTCCGCGGCTACAGCATTTTCATGAAGGGCAAGGACCCGCGCGACGCCCATTTCATCACCAGCCGTATTTGCGGCATCTGCGGCGACAACCACGCCACATGCTCGGTCTATGCCCAGAACATGGCCTATGGCATCAAGCCGCCGGCNNATGGTCAAGGAAACCAATCCCGGCGTCTGGGAGCTCGCGCAGAAGACCGAGGCGCCGCATGCGGCCGATCACGGCTACCGCACCATTGGCGACATCATGCTGGGGCTCAATCCATTCACCGGCGATTTCTACCGCGAGACGTTGCAGGTGAGCCGCTACACGCGTGAAATGTTCTGTCTTATGGAAGGCCGTCACGTGCATCCGTCCACCCTTTATCCGGGCGGTGTCGGCACCGTGCCGACCGTGCAGCTGTTCACCGACTATTTGACGCGGCTGATGCGCTATTGCGAATTCATGAAAAAATGCGTGCCGCTGCACGACGACCTCTTCGACTTCTTCTATGACGCACTGCCCGGCTACGAAGAGGTAGGCCGCCGCCGCATTCTGCTTGGATGCTGGGGTTCGTTCCAGGACCCCGATGTCTGCGACTATGATTACAAAACCATGACGAACTGGGGCCGGTCAATGTTCGTCACGCCAGGCGTCGTCGTCGACGGCAATTTGGTGACGACTGACCTCGTCGACATCAATCTGAATATAAGGATCCTGCTTGGCCACTCCTATTACGATGGCTGGGATAATGCCGAAACTTTTGTCAAAACCGATCCTCTTGGCAACACGGTCGATCAGAGACATCCGTGGAATCAGACTACGGTTCCACGGCCGCAAAAGCGCGACTTCAACGGTAAGTATTCCTGGGTGATGTGTCCGCGCTGGCTCGACAAGAGGACCGGCGATCATCTGGCGCTCGACACCGGCGGCGGCGCCTTCGCGCGGCTCTGGGCGACGGCGTTGGCGAACATCGTTGACATGGGTTACGTCAAGGCGACTGGGAACAGCGTCGTGATCACGCTTCCCAAGACGGCGCTGAAGCCGGCGGTGACATTCGAGTGGAAGATCCCAAAATGGAGCAATGCCATCGAGCGTGACCGGGCGCGTACTTATTTTCAGGCCTATGCGGCCGGGGCTGCCATCTATTTCGTGGAGCAGGCGCTAACCGAGTTGCAGGCTGGCCGCACCAAGACATGGACCGAATTCAAGGTGCCCGACGAGGCCATAGGCTGCGGCTTTCATGAGGCGGTGCGTGGCGTGCTCTCGCATCACATGGTGATCCGCGGCGGCAAGATCGCCAACTATCATCCCTATCCGCCGACGCCGTGGAACGGCACGCCGCGTGACAGCTTTGGGACGCCGGGACCCTACGAAGACGCGATAACCGGTACCCCGATCTTCGAGGAGAACGGACCCGACAATTTCAAGGGCATCGACATCATGCGCGCGGTGCGGAGCTTCGATCCGTGCCTGCCATGCGGCGTGCACATGTATCTCGGTAACGGCAAGACGATCGAGACAGTGCATTCACCGATGTTCGGCGTGGGGCGGGGATAGCAATGTCCACCGGGAACGGAGAGGACCCGCAGCAAGCCTTGCATCGGCTCCAGGAATTGATCCGCGTGCTTGATGCGCATCCAGATCCGGCCGCGAAAGAGACCACGCGTGAGCTTCTCGCGCTTGTGCTTGATCTGCATGGCATTGGCTTAGCCAAGCTGATGGGCATTGTGACCGCAGCGGAAGACGGAACTTCTATTCTGGCGCGGCTGGTGGAAGACAAGCAGGTTGAGGCCATGTTGTTGTTGCACGGTCTCCACCCGGATGATCTTGAAACGCGCGTTCGCCGGGCGGTCGAGCGGCTGCGGCCGCATCTTGGGGTTCACGGCCTCCGTTTGGACGTTGTGGAGATCGCGAGTGGCACCGTTCGACTGCGGGTGCATGGAAGAGGCGCCGCCATGATCAAGGCACCTCTGCTGTGGATGCTGCCGGGCGAAATCGAGGACGCCGTGGTGGAAGCGGCGCCCGATATCGAAAAGATATTGATCGACGGATTGGACCTCGAGGAGGCTGCCGCAGCGGTCCGTGCGGCGGAGTGACCGCATCCCCCTGGATGGCCTGAGGCGCCGCGACGAACGGTTATGGAGGCGGCCACATGACTGGAGTCGAGCGCATGGCCCTCAGCACACAGCCGGGAAACTGGGTGGCCAATGTGCTGCGGTTTGTCCGGCCGCGTGACGTTGCGGCTGAGGACTATTGCAACCTCTGCTCTGCTCCGCTCGCAGCGAATCATCCCCACTTGGTCGAGCCGGCCAAGCATCGCCTTCTCTGCGTCTGCAGGGGCTGCGCCACTTTGCTTGGCAACCGCGACGACAACCGGTATCGCGCGGTGCCGGAATACGCGCGGCGGCTCGAGGATTTTCGCATGACCGATGCCGAGTGGGAGGCCTTCGCCATCCCGATCGGGCTTGCGTTCTTTGTTCGCAGCACGCCGGACAGGCGGATCGTTGCTTTCTATCCAGGGCCTGCTGGCTCAACTGAATCGCTGCTGGACTTGCAGGCATGGGCGCAACTCGTCGCCGGCAACCCCATCCTCGCTGCACTTGAGCCTGATATAGAGGCCTTGCTGGTTAACCGCGTGAAGGGTGCGCGCGAATACTACCTAGCGCCGATCGATCGCTGCTACGCGCTGGTCGGGCTCATCCGCACAAAGTGGCACGGTTTGTCCGGGGGCGAAGAGGCTTGGAAGGCGATCGACGAATTCTTCGCCGGGTTGCATGAGCTGCGTGATAACGCTGGAGCGTGCCGCCATGGTTGATCTCACCTTCGCTATCGAGGGCGCCGAAGTCGACCGCTATGCGGCGGCGCCGGCTCTGCTCTTCAAGCTATGTGTCATCAATGAAACCCCGGACGTCAGGGTGGAGAATGTGCTGTTGCACTGTCAGATTCGCATTGAGGCGACGCGCCGAACCTATGCGCCGGAGGAGCGCGAGTGTCTCATCGAGCTATTTGGCGAAACCCATCGCTGGAAGGATACGCTACAAAGCATGCTTTGGACGCATACGAACGTCCAAGTATCAGCTTTCGATGGCCAGCGCGTCGTCGAACTGCCGGTCCCATGCAGTTTCGATTTCAATGTCGCGGCAACCAAATATTTCTTTGGCCTTGAAGGCGGCGAGGTGCCGCTGGCGTTCTTGTTCAGCGGCACGGTCTTCTATCGGGATGCGGATGGTTTCCTGCAGATGGATCTGATCTCCTGGAGCAAGGAGGCAGCCTACCGGCTCCCGGTGCGGATCTGGCAGGAGTTGATGGATTTCTACTATCCCAACACCACCTGGCTGCGCATCGATCGCGAGATCTTCGACGAGATCTACCGCTACAAACGCAACAATGGGTTTACCGGCTGGGATGAGACGCTGCGGGCCTTGCTTACACGTCAGCGCGAGGAGAGCTTGCCATGAACCTTGCGCCGGTCGAAGCCATTGCCAAAGCCGTCCTCTATGAGGGCTATATCCTCTATCCGTACCGGGCCTCGAATGTGAAGAACCAGCAGCGCTGGACCTTCGGCGGCGTGTATCCGCGCGATTATGCGCGGCAGGACGAAACCAATCCCTGCGAAATTCAGACCGAATGTCTGGTTCAGGGCAGCCTCGAGACGGAAATCGAGGTTCACGTGCGATTTCTGCATCTGGTGCGGCGAGAGGTCGGGGAATTTGCTTCACCCATGATCGAGCTGCCCGCCGGTGAAGAGCCACCCACGACCAAAGTTGCCTCTTTGACGGTGGGCGAGGAGGTTTACCAGAGCTGGGAGGAGGCCATCGAACGCGATGTCGCCACCCCGGCTCTGACACTGAAGGAACTCACGGATGCACCCGTAAAGATGCCATTCGCCTTCGCCGGGCAGCGTGGCGTGAAACCCTTGCGCGGTCTGGAAGACTGCGTGCACGGTTTGATCATCCATACCAGCGCGGACGTTCAAGGCGAGCTGACGATCATGGCTACGGCCGTTGCACAAGGCGTGTTCCGGCTTACGGTGCGGATCGAGAATTTCACCCCTCTTGGCAGCACTCAGTCCAGCGAGCGCGCAGAGGCGCATTGGCGCGCCTTTGCTTCGACCCACACAATCCTTGGTGTGCGCGGCGGCGCATTCATCTCGCTTCTCGATCCGCCCGGCGAACTCAAGGATATTGCCGCCGCGTGCAACAATCAGGGAACCTGGCCGGTGCTCGCCGGGGAGGAGGGCACGATGGACACGATCTTGTCGTCGCCGATCATCCTTTATGACTATCCGCAGGTTGCGCCGGAAAGTCCGGGCGATCTCTTTGACGCCACCGAGATCGACGAAATTCTCACCTTGCGCATCCTCGCCATGACCGATGAGGAGAAGCGCGACATGGCGGCGCTCGACGCGCGTGCCCGGGTACTGCTCGAACGGACGCAGGCGCTGACCGCGGCGGACATGGCGAGATTACATGGCACGCGGCGCGAGCTGCGATCCAGCATCGATCCTGAGGCCAAGACCCCTAGCACCGAACCGCCGCCGGCGGGTGAGCCGGAGCTGGCTTTTCTGCACGCCGGCGGCCGCGACCTCGCGGTCGGCGATCGCGTTCGTCTTCGTCCCAAGGGGGGCGCCGATATCTTCGATCTGGTTCTAAAGGACGAGATGGCCGTGATCGAGGCGATCGAGCGTGATTTCGACGATAAGGTTCATGTGGCCGTGGTACTCGAAGCCGATCCGGGCCGGGAATTCGGTCTTGATCGGATGCCGGGCCACCGCTTCTTCTTTTCGCCAGATGAGATCGAACCCGCCGGAGAAGAGAGCGGAACATGAGCCAGATCCTCGTCGCCGGTATCGGTAATATCTTCAAGGGTGACGACGCCTTCGGCGTGGAGGTCGCGCGGCGTTTGGCACAAAGCCCGCTTCCAGCCGGCGTCAAAGTGGTGGATTTTGGCATTCGCGGGATCGATCTCACCTATGCGCTGCTTGACGGCTATGATGCGGCGATCCTGGTCGATACGGCCCAGCGCGGTGCGGCGCCTGGCACGGTCTCCATCATCGCGCCGGAGTGGCCTTTGCCTGGGGAGGTTGCCACCGGCGATCTTTTCCTTGAGCCGCACAATCTTGATCCAGCGAAGGTGCTGCGCGTGGTGGAAGCGCTCGGCGGCGGCTGCCAACATATCCTGCTCGTCGCTTGCGAGCCGCAAACCTTCGGCGACGAAGAGACGGGTGCGATGGGGCTCAGTCCCCCGGTCGCTTCTGCGGTCGATGAGGCGATCAAGGCCGTCGAGCGGCTTGTCGGAGATTTGCTGCGGGAGCAACAAAGTAACTTAATCGAGAGTGCAGTGTCAGACGGAGAATGATGATGAGTGGATGGGCGATCTTTTGGATTATCGTAGCGGCGCTGGTCGTTTTTGGAATCGTCGTCAATTTGCGCGAGCTTATTCGCTATCTGAAAATTCGAAGCATGTGATGGCGCCGATGCCTTGTGCCACAGCCATTCTACCGGAAGAAGGGCGGGCGATCCGCGTCCGCGGGCTTGTGCAAGGCGTCGGTTTTCGTCCCACGGTTTGGCGCCTGGCGCGCGATTGCGGGCTTGCCGGTGATGTGTGGAACGATGCCGAAGGCGTCATGATCCGCGCATGGGGCCGGCCTGCGGATCTCGACCGGTTTCTCAGGCGGCTTGAAGAGCAGCCGCCGCCGCTTGCCCGCATCGATAGCATCGCATGGGCGCTCTCCGAAGAGTGTCCGATTGATGGCGGATTCCATATAGCGTCAAGCCGCGCCGGCGAGGTGCACACGGCCGTTGGTCCGGATGCCGCGACCTGCCCGGCGTGCCTTGCCGAAACGCTCGATCTTTCCAATCGCCGTTACCGTTACCCGTTTACGAATTGCACGCATTGCGGGCCGCGGCTCTCGATCGTGCGGGCGGTGCCTTACGACCGGTGCAAAACCAGCATGGTGGAGTTTGCCCTTTGTCCGGCGTGCCGGGCCGAGTATGAAGATCCGGAAGATCGCCGCTTCCATGCGCAGCCGACAGCCTGTCCCTCTTGCGGACCCCACGCATGGCTTGAGCGCTTCGTCGATGGCAGAAGCGAGCCACAGCTTTTCTCCGAATGTGATGCGGCCGAAGCGGCGAGGGCTTTGCTGCTCGGCGGAGCAATCATCGCGATCAAGGGGCTGGGGGGCTTTCATCTCGCCTGCGACGCCGGCAACGAGGATGCGGTTGCCAGGCTTCGAGGCCGCAAACGGCGCTACGCAAAACCCTTCGCCCTGATGGCACGAGACCTCGACGGTATCCGCCGGTATTGTGCCGTTGACAGTCAGGAGGAGGCGCTGCTCAAGAGCGCGGCGGCCCCGATAGTGATTTTGCCGGCCACCGGCCCCGGTCGCGTGGCCGAGGCGGTGGCGCCGGGACATCCGACGCTCGGAGTCATGCTGCCCAATACACCCTTGCACCATCTGCTGCTGCGGGACATGGACCGGCCGTTTGTCATGACCAGCGGCAATCTCTCGCAAGAGCCGCAATGCACGGACAATGAGGAAGCAAGGCACCGTCTGTCCGCCATTGCCGATTATGGGCTCTTCCATAATCGCGACATCGTGAACCGGCTAGACGATTCCGTGGTGCGGGTCATGTTTGGCAAGCCGCGCCTCATCCGCCGCGCCCGCGGTTATGCACCGGCGCCGGTCAAACTTCCCACGGGTTTCGAGCACGCCCGCCCGCTGCTCGCGGTTGGAGGGGAACTCAAAAGCACTTTCTGCTTGCTGAAAGACGGGCAGGCGGTCCTCTCCCAGCACATTGGCGACTTGGAGGACGCGGCCACTCTCGCGGACTACCAAAAGGCCCTCTCGCTTTATCTGGCGCTGTACAATCACGTGCCGGAGGCGATCGCGGTCGATATGCACCCCGATTATCTTTCCTCCAAGCTCGGCCGGGAGCGGGCGGCAGCGGACGGATGCCGGATTGAAGAGGTCCAGCACCACCACGCCCATATCGCGAGTTGTTTGGCGGAGAATGCGATACCGCTCGGCACGCGCCCCGTTCTCGGCATTGCGCTTGATGGGCTCGGGCTCGGTCCGGACGGCACCCTGTGGGGTGGCGAGTTTTTGCTCGCCGACTATAAGACCTTCGAGCGGGTTGGATGCTTCCCGCCCGTGGCGATGCCGGGCGGCGCTCAGGCAGTGCGCCAACCCTGGCGAAACACCTTTGCCCATCTCGACGCCGCGATTGGCTGGGAGTGCTGCAAGCGGGAGCATCCGGGGCTTGAGCTTGTGCGAACCCTCGACACCAAGCCGCTTGGCACACTCGCCGCGATGATGCACAAAGGGATCAACAGTCCCCGGTCGAGTTCGTGCGGACGGCTGTTTGACGCCGTCGCCGCCGCGGTTGGACTCTGCCAGGACGCTATGAGCTACGAAGGAGAGGCCGCGATCGCGCTGGAGAGCATCGCCGATGCACGGACTCTGGCGATGGAGGATGACGGCTATCCCATCCCGCTTCGGATCCAACCTCCGGCTTCTGGCGGGCTTACAACGATGGATCTTTCTCCGCTGTGGCGAGCGATCTTAGAGGATCTCGAGGGCCATACCCCGGCCGCTGTGATGGCGGCGCGGTTCCATCGTGGATTGGTGCGCGCAATCGTTGAGATGGTCCGTCACATTTTCGAGCGGGAGAATCAAAGGCTGGAGCGTATAGTGGCCCTGTCCGGAGGCTCCTTCCAGAACAAATTGCTGCTGGAGGGCGTCAGCCACACGCTCGAAGGTCTCGGACTGACTGTGCTCACGCACTCTCAGGTCCCAGCCAATGACGGCGGTTTGGCGCTTGGACAGGCGGCAATCGCGGCCGCCCGGTCGATGGCTTTGCGGCACCGGCCGCGCGGAAAGGTGACATCATGTGCCTAGGCATTCCCGGACAGATTGTCGCGATCTCGGATCCCGATAACGCGCTCGCTATCGTCGATGTGTCCGGCGTGCGGCGCGAGATCAATTTGGTGTGTGTCATCAGCGAAGATCACCCGATCGAAGCCTGCGTCGGCGATTGGGTGCTTGTTCATGTCGGCTTCGCCATGAGCCGTATCGACGAGCAGGAGGCAGCGGCGACGCTGAAAATTCTTGAAGAACTAGGCGAGGTCGAGCCGGAGCTCGATGCGATACGAATGGCAGATCACGCCTGACGGACTTTGGCGGCACGTCCGTTGGAAGGAGTGCGCATATGTCAAATGACGAAGGTTTACGAGAGCTCTACCCGTTTCTGCATGGCAGGAAAGCGGATACACAGGCCTTGAATGCAGCACTTGTCGAGTCGGTGCGGCAGAAGGCGCGGCATCATCAGGACGTATTTGAAGCCTTCTTCGCCAAGAATGGCCACGCCGTGGTGGACGCCGCCCGGACGATCGCCGATGTCTACCGCCACGATGGGCGTCTGTTCTCCATGGGCAATGGCGGCTCGAGCTGCGATGCCGCCCACGTCGCGGTTGAGTTTTTGCACCCGATCACGGCCGGCCGGCCGGCGTTGACCGCCATCGACCTCACTTGCGACAGCACGATGATGACGGCCATCGGCAATGATGTCGGCTTCGACCATATTTTCGTCCGCCAGATCATCGCCCAAGGGCGGCCCGGTGATGGCCTGATCGGCATCTCGACCAGCGGCAATTCGGCCAACCTCGTGAAGGCCTTTCGCAAGGCGAAGGAGATCGGGCTAAGAACCATCGGTCTTGCCGGAAACACCGGCGGAGAAATGGCGCGGATCGGTCTCGATCATTGTCTGATTGTCGAAACCGACAGCATCCATCGCGTTCAGGAATGCCACGTCGCGATCTATCACATTCTCTGGGATCTCGTGCACACGCTGCTGGCCGACGAGCGGGGCAATCTGCAAATTCGCGCAGCCGGGTAGCTAGGAGCAGAGCCGATGAAATATGTGGACGAGTTCCGCAATCCGCAAAAGGCCAAGGCGCTGCTGCGCGAAATCGAGAAGCTCATCGCAAGGATCGATATCTGCCGCCATCGCCCGCTCTCACTCATGGAGGTATGCGGCGGCCACACGCATACAATCTTCAAGTTCGGGGTCGAGACCATGCTGCCCGATGCGGTCGAGCTCGTGCATGGACCTGGCTGCCCGGTATGCGTGCTGCCAATGGGGCGGGTCGATGATTGTGTCGCGCTTGCCGAGACGCCGGGCGTGATCTTCACAACGTTCGGGGACGCCATGCGGGTGCCTGGCTCGAAGAAGAGCTTGCTGCAGGCGAAAGCCGGAGGCGCTGACGTGCGCATGGTCTACTCCCCCCTCGACGCGCTCAAACTCGCGCGCCTCTATCCTGAGAAGGAGATTGTCTTCTTCGGGCTCGGATTCGAAACCACGATGCCATCGACGGCACTCACGATTCTCCAGGCGGAGCGCGAGGGCATCCGCAATTTTTCGCTGTTCTGCAATCACATCACCATCATCCCCACCATCAAGGCCATTCTCGACAGCCCCGAGCTTCAAATCGACGGATTTCTGGGGCCGGGGCATGTGAGCATGGTGATCGGCACGCGGCCGTATCGCTTTATCGCCGAGCATTACAAGCGGCCTTTGGTGATCGCTGGGTTCGAGCCGCTCGATGTGCTGCAATCGGTCTGGATGCTCTTAAAGCAGATCGCCGAAGGCCGCTGCGAGATAGAGAACCAATACAACCGTGTCGTTCCCGAGGACGCCAACCGGGAAGCGCTTGCCGCCGTAAACCGTGTATACGAGCTGCGGGAATTTTTCGAATGGCGCGGGCTCGGCTCGATCGACCACTCGGGCGTCAGGCTGCGTGCGGCCTATGCGCGCTACGATGCGGAGCGCAAATTCAGCGTGCCGGCGATCCGCATCGCCGATCCCAAATCCTGCCAGTGCGGCGAGGTCCTGAAGGGCGTCATCAAGCCTTGGGAGTGCAAAGTCTTCGGCAAGGCCTGCACGCCGGAGAAGCCGCTCGGCGCCCTTATGGTGTCTTCGGAAGGTGCTTGCGCTGCCTACTATCAGTTTGGCGCCATCCCGCGTCAAAAACAAGGGACGAACGCAGCATGACCGCGTTGCCGAACACCATGCATTTTGCTGCCCCCGTCCGGCGCCGCGGCACCATCAGCGTGCCAACGGTCACCCTGGCCCATGGTGGCGGTGGCTCGGCGATGCGCAATCTCATCGATGATGTGTTCGTCTCCGTCTTTGACAATCCGGCCCTGGCGCCGCTCGAAGATCAGGCGCGGTTCTCGCTCGCGGAGCTTTCAAGGCTTGGCGACCGGCTGGCCTTCACCACCGATTCCTATGTCGTCGATCCGTTGTTTTTCCCAGGCGGCGACATCGGCAAGCTCGCCGTCTGTGGCACCATCAATGATTTGGCGGTTGGCGGGGCTATTCCGCTTTACCTCACCTGCAGCGCGATCATCGAGGAGGGTCTTGAGGTCGATACGCTGCGGGCGCTTGCGAAATCGATGGCATTGGCCGCCGCCGATGCCGGTGTTTCCATCGTCACGGGCGACACCAAGGTTGTGCACAAGGGCACCTGCGACAAGCTTTTCCTCAATACGGCGGGGATCGGGATTATCCGGGAAGGGGTGAACCTTGGTGCCGACCGCTGCCGGCCTGGTGATGCTGTCCTCGTCAACGGCCTCCTTGGCGATCATGGCGCAGCGATCCTCAACGCGCGTGGCGACATGGCGCTCTCGACAGCGATCGAGAGTGATTGCGCCGCTTTGCATGAACTCATTGCCGAATTGCTCGCTGCGGCTCCCGCCACCCGCTTCATTCGCGACGCGACCAGAGGCGGGCTCGCGACAGTCCTCAACGAGGCGGCCAGGGCGTCGGGCGCCGGTATCGAGATTTGGGAAACCGCAACGCCCATGCGCGAAGAAGTCAAGGCCTTCTGCGAGATCCTGGGGCTCGATCCGCTCTATCTTGCCAATGAAGGCAAAATTGTTTGCGTGGTGCCCAAGGATGAGCAAGCCGCCGCCCTTCAGTCCCTGCGCGGCCATCCGCTTGGCCGGGGGGCAGCGATCGTCGGCCACGTTACGGGTGAGTCGCCAGGCCGCGTTGTGATGAACACCGCCTTTGGCGGGCGGCGCATTGTCGACATGCTGGTCGGCGATCAATTGCCAAGGATTTGCTGAGATGCATGAGCTGGCCTTGATACAGAGCGTTGTCGAAATGGTGATCGAGCACGCACAGGGCCGCTGCGTCCGGCGCGTCAAGCTTGAAATCGGCAAGTTCACCTGCATCACGCCCGATGCCATGCGGTTTTGCTTCGACGTTGTGGCGACTGGGACACCGCTCGATGGAGCCCGCCTGGAGATTGTTGAAATCGAAGCGCTGGCACGTTGCCGTGTGTGTGGCGAGACATTCGTGCAGCAGACGCTCTGGTCGTCCTGCCCCTGCGGGGAGCGCGATTACGATCGGCTATCTGGAGATGAGTTGCAGGTCAAGGAGTACGAGCTGGACGCAGACGCAACCGTGTGACTGCGCAATGAACCAACCGTTAAGTGGAGGAGGTGAGACGATGTGCGAGACATGCGGCTGCTCAGATGGCGCGGAGGCGAAGATCGTCAATCTTGAGACCGGCAAGACGCGTGACCCTGCCTCACTCAATCACGGCGACTCGCATCACCATGCTCATCTCCATGACGACGGCCATTTTCATGACCATGTTCACGATCATGACCATATTCACAGCCATGCCTCGACAGTCCTTCTTGAGCGGGATGTGCTGGCGAAAAACGCCGCGCTCGCGGCGCGCAACAGGGCATGGTTNNCCAATGACAGCTTGCGAATCAGGGCCGCCGGCGCGCCCGTGGTCCAGATCAATACAGGCAGCGGTTGTCATTTGGATGCGGACATGGTCGCGCGCGGCCTCGCCGAGTTGAAACCATCGTTCGGTTCAGTCCTCATGATCGAGAATGTCGGCAATCTCGTCTGCCCGGCCATGTTCGATCTCGGCGAAAGCGCGAAAGTTGCTATCCTGTCGGTAACGGAGGGGGATGATAAGCCGATCAAATACCCGCACATGTTCCAGGCCGCTAGCCTGCTCCTTATCAACAAGATTGATCTTTTGCCTTATGTCGAATTCGACCTCAACCACTGCCAGGACTATGCGCGGCAGGTCAATCCGGCGATCGAGATCATGACGCTCTCCGCCACGACGGGAGAAGGGCTTGAAAATTGGTTTGATTGGATTTCGGCCCCATCGCGCCGGGAGCATTGGGGAACGTTCCCGCAGCCCCTGGAGGCCGTGTTAGAGCTGAAATGAGGAGGAAAGCCATGTTGAGAAAAATTGTTGGTGCCGCGCTAGCCCTCTGGTGCCTCACCGCGGGTCCGGCCATCGCTCATGTGGGGCAGGGGCATGTGGCTGGTTTCGCGCAGGGATTTGCTCACCCCTTGAGCGGTCTCGACCACATCATCGCGATGGTCGCCGTCGGACTCTACGCTGCGCATCTAGGCGGCCGCAATCTTTGGCTGATACCGTTTGCCTTTATCGCCACCATGATCTTCGGCGGAATTCTTGGGCATAGCGGATTTCCCTTGCCTCTGGTTGAAGGTTGTATCGGCCTTTCTGTCGTGGTCATGAGTTTGGCGGTTGCCGCCGGCGTCAACTTGCCCACCATCGCCGCGATGGCACTCGTCAGTCTGTTCGCTGTCTTCCATGGACATGCGCATGGCAGCGAAGGCGCCGAACTCTCTTCATTCCTGCCTTACGCAGCCGGGTTCGTAATCGCGACGGCATCGCTGCATTTTTCCGGGATCGGTCTCGGACTGGGGTTCGACAAATTCGGAGCGTCCGCCTCGCTCGCGCTCAAGAGAGCGGTTGGTGTTGCCGGAGCACTTNNGGCTCGCGGGTTCGCCGTTATTCCTCCTCGAGTTGTTGGTAAACCTGCCGCGTGCCAAGATAGACGCCTTGGACAAGCAATGCGCTGCCAATGAGATCGAGGGCGAGACACGCGATCATTGACCAGCCGGCAATCGGCAAGAGCGCTGCGAGCACGGCCTTTGTGGTGAATATGCACCAAGCTAGAGTTGTCGTAATTCCATGCCGTGCCGCGAGTTTCAGATCGATGCCGGCGAGCGAAGGCTGAAGATACTCTAGCAAACCCGCCGCGATTGAGGCGGCGCCGATTGCGATGCCAAGAATGGTTGCACCCTTCGCCAGAGTCCACCAAGGCTCGGGTCCGCCGAACAGCGCGGCAATATCCAGCACAGGAACCACAAGCCAAAACACGATCGGAAAATGCACCAGAAGGGGGTGCAAGGGAACGCCGAAAACACGCAGTTTCAATCGCATGACTGTTCCACCCGGAAACGCGAGCCAACAGGAACGTCTTGATCCTTCCGTCGCCTTCGGCGCGCGGCACCTTCGCCACATATTTCTCTTATATGCACGATTACAACAGTGGCCGGACACATTTATCACTGAACAAGGATGTGCCGGTACAGTGGTACATTCAGATTGTCGAGCGCATTCTCCCGGCACCCATTTTGGGCGGATTACACCATCAATAAGTTCGAATTTGATTTCCGGCAGGGACTAACCGTTCGCGCCGCCACGAGTTTAACGGCAAATATCCATCGGCACGCGAGGCCATCTCGCGCGCCGGATTGGCGGAGACCTTAAAACCATGTTGTCACGTCGCCGGATGGCTTTCTCGCATGTGATCTATACCTCAGGCTTCTTTTTTCTGACGATAGCATTTGCTTTGATCGCCATCATAGCGGTAACACTGCGCTTTTCCGAGAGGACGCAGGTGCTTAAAGTCGCTGTCGGGCCAGCCGATAGTGACAATGCAAAACTCATCGAAGCGATTGCGCGTCATCTGGAGCGCGATGGCGGCCGCATTCGATTTGTTATTCTTCCGGTTGATGATCTGGCACAAAGCGCCAAAGCTCTTGAACAAGGACGCGCTGATCTCGCCGTCATTCGCAGTGATATCGCTATTCCGCGGAACGGTGCGACAGTCGTGATTTTACACAACGACATTGCCGTCCTTGCCGCGCCGGCAGGCTCCACAATCACTAAGGCGTCGGCTCTTCTCAAGAAGCGCGTCGGACTGTTTCCAGCAACGGCCTCGAACGCTACGCTTCTAGATGCAATCCTCGCCGCGTATGGCATCGATCCCGGGACAGTTCAGCATATCATGCTGTCTGGAGACGATTTGGCAACAATTGTATCGCAGAAGGGGGTCGATGCGATACTCACTGTCGGCCCGTTACGCGGCCGCTCGATCGAAATCGCGATGGCCGCCTTGGCGTCTGGAAATCGCGCCCCCGTTTTAATCCCGGTAGATGCCGCAGAGGGCATGGCGGCGAGAGGCCCAGAGTATCAGAAAGCCGACATTCCAGCGGGTTTCTTTCGCGGATCTCCTCCCCAACCCAAAGAGGATGTTGCGACCATTTCGATAGCGGTACGACTGGAGGCGCGTCAGAACCTCTCGGAGGAAGTTGTGACACGTCTAACCAAGCGCCTCTTCGCCATGCGGCGTTCACTGCAGAGCGAAGTGCCGGTCGCCGCGGCCATGGAAAAACCAGACACCGAGAAGGGCTCCGCCGACGCCGTTCACCCGGGTGCGTCAGCCTATTACGAAAACAACGAAAAGAGCTTTATGGATCAGTATGGCGACTGGCTTTACATCAGCGCCATGGCCTTTAGCGGTTTGGGTTCCGTCATCGCGGCCATGTTTGGGCTGACCCGGGCGCGGGCGCGGAAAGCTGCATTGGGGCTTGTCGACCAGTTGATCGAGGTGAAACAGGTCGCGCATACAACGCAGGAACTGTCCCGCCTTGGCGGATTGGAGGCGCAAATCGAAGATCTATCAACAAAGGGCTTGCGCTTCGCGCGTGATAATAATTTCGACGAGGCTGGGCTGGCCGCGCTACGGCTCGCCATTGACGAAGCGCGCCGGGCGATCAGCGATCGGCGCAACGAACTCCAAGCAAAGCCATCGCTCGTCACCGATGCTTCGTAGGAGAGTTCACCAATAGCGACGTGACAATGCCGCCTTAAGCGCTGTCCTGTGGCCGCGGTTTGATCAGCAGGATTTTGTAGGAAATATCGAAGAAGCTTGGCACGGCACATCTTTTGACTTTACTGCCACGTAACAAAATTTCCGGTATCCATGCCGATCCCAGCCCCGCTTTGACTTGCGCGAGCAGGGCTTCCGCCGATGCGCTCTCGCAGGCCGGCGAGTCCTGAATGTGGATGCGATGCTTATTCAGCATCGCGGCAATTTGCATGCCATAGGCCGTGCCGGGCGAATAGACCATCACGGAGCCGTGGAGTTTATTATTGGTCAAAGCCACTGCGCGTTTTTGCGCCGGAGCGCTCACCAGCATCAAACGATCCTCGCCGATTTCCTGAACCTGCAAGCCGGGCAGAGCGTCATCGCTGCCGAAATGGGGGATCAAGCTCATATCGGCATGCCTGCGCTTGACGGCTTCGACACAACCCGCGATGGAAGCGACGATCAGCGAGTAATTTTCCAACTTATTTTCGATGAGCCACGGCGAAAGGAAGTTGGCGGCAAGCGTATTGGTCGTGTAAATTCGCAAGGCTTTCTTGAAATGACTGGACGCGCTTAACACCGCGCGGCGGGCGTCGAAGATGTCTTCGCGTAGACGATGGGCGCGGGTCAGAAATTCCTCACCGGCAGGGGTAAGGCTTACGGGACGCGATTCGCGGTAAAACAAAGGGGCGCCCAGCCATTCTTCCAGCTTCTGCACGCGGCGGCTATAGGCGGATTGCGTCGTACAACGCGCCTCCGCCGCGCGGGTAAAATTCCGCGTCTGACACAGGGCAAGAAAATCGTCGATCCACTGCAGTTCCATGATGCATAAAATGCATCATACAATCGGAAATGACAATTTGATTCTAAAGGGGAGCAGGATTTATATGCTTGAAACTCAATGAAAGCACGGGGGCAACGATGCCTATTGATCAAGGCGCTAGAAAGGGGGTTCTGGATTTCAGAGAGCCAGACGCGTCTTTCAGCCGGTTGCCGAAGAACGTTCGATTTGTCGGTGAAGTTCCGACGGAAACAGATTGTATGCCGCAACCGTCCAACGGCATGTACGAGTTTGAGGTTGTAACGGGAAATGCGGCCTATAGGGAAGGTGAGCGTTTTTATTTAACAGCTGCCCAAGCGGAACGCGTTTATCTGTTAATGCAACATAGGTAGTCGATCAGGACGCGAAGCCGGTCTCCAGCGCGGGTTAGTTTCCCATCGAGAAATGCGACAATCGAAAGAATGCGGCAACGATCTTGATAACGGCGCCGACAAGGCCAGAGCCGCCATAAAAACCGCTCTTGTTAAGCTGGATATAAACATAGGCGGGTTTGTCGGAATGATTTGTCAATTCGCAGACGAAGAAACCTTCACGGGCTCTCACCGACTCGAAGAGTATCCTCGACGCGGCGGCAAATTCTCGCAGTTGTTGTTTGATTGCATTTTTGCCTGCTCCTTTTTCTGATGCCGGCACGGCTTCTCCCTTTTTGGACTCCTCCTCCTCAATGATGGCGGCCTTATAATCGTCGGGATGGCACTGGCTGGTCGGCCGGAGCTTGGAAGCGACATTGATGGTCACCGCGATGACGTTGCCGAGAGCAAAGTCCCGGCTCTCGCCCGGTTCCATCCGTTCGCACCACACCATGGTCCGGCCGGAAAGACACACTATGGCGGGTTTCGAGAAAGCTTTGAGCGGATGGGTCCTGTACGCATAGGGCGCGCGCGACCAACTCATGGCGGATGCGTCGCAGGGGACCGAATGAATCACCAAATTTGTCGATGAACAAAGATAAGCTGTCTGCAGAAACTGGAGCGGCGGCGCGCCTTCCTTTTCCAGTTCTGTTAGGTCGATTGTTTCAACAACGTTCCCGGCTCCTGCCGTTAATAATATCTCTCGTTGCTTTGCCAGAGTTTTGATCATGTTGAATTTGACATCGCCGCCACCGCATAAAATGCGCATGAAGGTGTTAAACTCATTCATTATCCACGACCGTTGCGGTATAGGATGGGCGCTCTGGCGAGGAACAGTTTTTGTTCCCGGCCATCGGCAAACAGATTTGCCCGGCCGATCAAAAAAGGACGTGTTCGGTCCGAGGGTCACCACAATTCCCTCGCGCCCCTCCAGCGGATTAAAATCGCTCTCTCCCTCTTCGAGAGAAAGACGGGTCATATTAAAAAATGGGTGCCGCATAACAAGAAACAACCTTATGCTAACATTCGCCGGATAACGGACTCTGCGGGGCTGAGGGTGCCCCCATCAGAGGAACTTGGCAATGCCGGTTCCCAAATGCCCTGGCTCCGGGCGTGTTATGGGCGGTTTCCCATTCGCTTTATGCGCCCCAGCCTCCTCGCAAGCCTCATCGGACAGAGCGGCGAACGCAACGCGGCACACGCCGCGAAGTGGATCTCGAACATGCGGCTAAAGGCGCGCAGCGCCGTCTCGCCGAGTGCCGCGCGACCTGCACGCGCCGGAGGGTTAGATCGGTCCGGATCGCGGCGCAAACCCTTGAGCCTGCCAATCTCGGCCTGCTATACAACGAGAGCCCGGATGATGTTAAGATTCCTGTCCGGAGTAGGACATGCCGAAAATCATCATTTCATACCGGCGCGATGACTCGCAAGCGATTGCTGGACGCATTCGCGATAAGCTGGCGAGCCATTATGGCGCCGAGTCGGTCTTCATGGACATCGACAGCATTCCCTATGGGTTCGATTTCCGAGTGCCCATCCAGGATGCGCTTCGAGATACCGATATTCTGGTCGCGGTGATCGGCCCCAAATGGACGGGCCGCCGCATGTTCTGGTGGACAAGAATTCGGGAAAAGAACGACCCGGTCAGGGTCGAGGTGGAGAAGGCGCTCGAACGCGGGATCCCCGTCGTTCCCCTCCTGATCAACGGCGCATCGATGCCGAAGACGTCCGACCTTCCCGACAGCCTGAAAAATTTGGCTTATCACAATGCAGCGGGGGTTGATGCGGGCCGGGATTTTCATCAGCACATGGACCGCCTGATACGCTCCTTGGATCAAATAGTGGCCAACCCGCCAAAAGCAAAGGAAGCTGACCCTGTTCCCGAACCTCGGCCAGTCCCAGCGCCACCGAGGCGGCGAGGCACGATTTTCGTGGCCACAGCCATGGTTTGCGCCTTCCTGGCCGGCGGCATGTATCTCTATTTGAAACCATGGATGAAACAGCCACCGCAGCCGCCAGCTATCCCCGCGAAGGTCGAGAAGCCTGAACCGCCGCCGGTTGTCGCCATTGATACCACCTGCAAGCGAGATCCCACCGCAGCACTCTACGATGATTTCAAACCTCCGAAAGGAGGTTGGGATGAAACCAGCGAGGTCTTTTTCTTCAAAGATGGCCGGATGGCGTTGAAGCTCGAGGCAAATACCACGCAAGCACAGCTCTACTTGCCGCTCCTGGTCAAGGCCGTCACCATCTGCTCGGAGATCATCTCACCGCCCGAGGTCAAAAGCCAAGACGGAAACGCGGCAGGTGGAATCATATTCTGGGCGACAAATAATCGGAACTACTATCTCGCCCAAATATACATCAATGGGTCATATGACATTTGGCGAAGAAGTGCTGGAAGCTGGATTACGGTTGTTCCGCGAACGAAAGCAGACAGCATCCGGCAAGGCCCCAACGCAGTCAATCAGCTCAAAGTCACAACGGGCATTAATGCCGCGACGCTTACCATCAATGGCACGAAAATCGTCGATTTCCGCGGACAAACGCCAAACAGGGGCTGGATGACGGGCCTCTATGGACAATCCGAGGAGACCGCGCCGAACGAGTGGAGATTTTCCAGCATCGCCGTCATCAAGGATTCGCCGGAAAAAACGCCGTCCGCGCAGACACTATTTCCACCGAAGGACACAGCTCTCCTCAATTCCTGCAAGGAGAATGCACCAACGGGTTTCTTCGACGATTTCCGGCCAGCAGACCCGGGTTGGGGCCAAGTCGGGGATAGTGCCTTTTTCAAGGATGGCCAGATGGTGCTGAAAAATAGGGTTTGGCTCTACGCACCAATGGTCTTCGAGGCCGGTGTTGTTTGTGCCGACATCAAGTCCCCGCCGCAGGTGACGAAACCGGACGGTGTTGCCAACGGAGGCGTTATCTTCTGGGCGCTTGACTATAACAATTACTATGAGGCGGGGCTCTATGTGGATGGAACCTATGACGTCTACCGGAAAATTGATCGAAGCTGGAAGCAAATTGTGCCCCGCACGAAGGCTGACGCTATTCACATGGGGGTCAATGCTGTCAACCGAATGAAGATCGCATTCAACAATATCTCGCATTCGGTGACACTGTTCATCAATGATACGAAAGTGGTCGAATTCGAGGGTCAGCCACCCCCGGCCGGCGGTTCGGTAGGTCTCGTTGGCGTACAGGAAGCCGACTCGATTAATGAATGGCATTTCCTGAACGTTGCAGTGATGGAAGACAATAGTGCGCCACGCTCCAAGCCGTTAAGTCCCGCAGCCAAGACGGTCGCGAATGCCTGCGGTTCAGCATCGACCGTGGGATTCGTCGATGATTTCACGTCTCCCAGTCCGAGCTGGGGCGATTCAACGGCGACGCACTTCTTCAAAGACAATAAGATGATCATCAAGAGTTCAGTGAACAACTCGGCTGCTTGGATCATTTTGCCGAACGTATTCGACTATGCCACCATCTGCTCGGAGATCATCTCCCCGCCCGAGGTCAAAAACCTGGAAGGCAACGCATCCGGTGGAATCATTTTCTGGGCGATAGATTATCAGAACCTTTATCTCGCCAAAATCTACATCAATGGAACATATGACGTCTGGCGGCGAATTGCTGGAAACTGGATCATAGTTGTGCCGCGAACCAAAGCGGGCAGCCTCCGGCTCGGCCCCAATGCGGTCAATCAGATGAAGGTTACCACTGCCGGCAACAGCGGATTGCTGTCGATCAATGACAACAAGATCGTGGGTTTCTGGGGGCAATCGCCGCGCAAAGGTGGCGCCATTGGTCTTTACGCACAATCGGAGAACGACGCGGAAGATGACTGGAAATTTTCGAACATTGCCGTCTTGGAAGACAAGGAATCGCAATCCAGCGACTCCGCAGCAGTGACCGTCGCCAAAGCTTGCAAGGTGGATTCGCGTCTCACCTTTTTCGACGATTTCAAATCTCCCGACCCCGCTTGGGGCCAGACAAGCGAGACGTCTTTCTTCAAGGATGGATATCTGGTGATTAAGGCCAAGCCGCACACCGGAGCTTTCAGAAAATATCTTCCACAGGTTTTCAAATCTGGCACGGTATGCGCCGATGTCAAATTTCCGTCTCAACCCGAACAGGTGACAGATAAAAGTTCGCCTGGAATCATATTTTGGTCCATTGACGACAAGAATTTCTATGTTTTGTCGCTCCATCTGGACGGGAGTTACGACGTGTATCGCAAGATCGATGGCGAGTGGGACCCCGTGATCACGAGAAGGAAGTCTAGTATCATCCACGTGGGTCAGGATGCGGTCAATCAGATCAAAGTGGTTCTCGACATTGAGTCTGTGACAATCTTCATTAATGGTACCAAACTGACAGACTTTCCTGGTCAATCTCCGGAAACCGGCGGTACTTTTGGCGTCTATGGGGACTCGCTGGAAGCGGAAGAAAATGAGTGGCGGTTCACGAATTTCGCCCTATTCGATTGACGGCGGGGCTACAGCCTCCATGAGCCGTTAGGCTGGCTCGCCCAGTCTCTGACCGGCGATTTTTGGCACTTCAGCCCTTGCGGGGGAGGGGGCGCCGGTCTCTGCGCGCCATTTTCCAATTTCCAATTCATCGAGATGCCACC
>PLUZ01000104.1 GCA_003162995.1 Methylocapsa sp.
TGAGGTCTTGCCTGAGATCGACGGTGTCAATCATACGACGACACGCAATCCTGTCCTGGGGTGGGAAAGGCGATCGAGGCTGAGATGAAAGCCGAGATTGCCGCGAAGCCCATGGCCAAAAGCCTGCTGAACATATGATCGTCGGACNNTTCGAAGTGGTCCTTGGCAGGATCGAAACCGTCGGACAGGCGAGCGAGATGTCCGCCGCGGTGTGGGATTTCGACGATCTTGCGGGTGAACGGGTTCGTTCCGCCCTTCGTAAAAGCCGGCCGCGGGCCATCAAACAGGCTCACCAAGCGTGGTCCAACTCGATTGCGACGACGCGCGCGCCATCATTGCCTCTCCGAGCTAGATCAATTGGGACGGTGTGCCCCCTCGGGTGCGGCTTCAAAATGCGAGCGCCTTGACCTCTTTGACGCCGGGAAGGGTCTTGACCTCGGCGAGAATCGTGTCAAGAAGAACGCCATCGACCTCGACGAGCGCGACCGCCGAGCCGCCCTCGCGATCACGGCCCAGGGCGAAGGTCGCGATATTGACTTTGGCATTGCCCAGAATGCTCGCGAATCGGCCGATGAAGCCAGGCCTGTCTTCGTTGCTGACATAAATCATCGTCGGTGCCACGAGCGCATCGACCTCGATCTTATTGATCGAAATGATGCGCGGCTTTCCATCGTGGAAAACGGTGCCGGAAACGGAGCGCTCATGCGCCTCGGTTTCAACCGACAGAGTGATAAGCGATTCGTAATCGCCTTCGGCGGCGCGGGTGACTTCGTCGATTGCGACGCCGCGTTCCTTGGCGACCGCCGGCGCCGAAACGACATTGACACCCTCGAGCAAGGGCCGCAGCAGCCCGGCGATGGCCGATGCGGTTAATGCTTTGGTCTTCAGTGTGGCCACGTGGCCTTCATAGGTGATTGTCACCTTTTTGATGGCGCTATCGACGAGTTGTCCCGCAAACGACCCGAGCCGCTCGGCGAGCGCGATGAACGGCTTGAGTTTGGGTGCTTCTTCCGCAGTGATGGAGGGAAAGTTGACCGCGTTCGAAATCGCGCCGCGAATCAAATAATCCGACATCTGCTCGGCGACCTGCAGCGCGACATTTTCCTGCGCCTCACTGGTTGAGGCGCCGAGGTGCGGCGTGCAGACGACATTTGGATGGCCAAACAGTGGATTTTCTGTCGCCGGTTCGTTCATGAACACATCGAAGGCCGCGCCTGCGACATGGCCGGACTCGAGCAAGGCGCGCAGGGCCGCTTCGTCTACGAGGCCACCGCGCGCGCAATTGATGATTCGCACGCCCTTCTTCGACTTGGCGAGATTTTCGACCGACAGGATGTTTTTCGTCTGCGGCGTCATCGGCGCATGCAAGGTGATGATGTCAGCGCGGGCGAGAAGAGCGTCGAGTTCGACCTTTTCGACGCCGAGATCTAGTGCGCGTTCAGGCGTAAGGAATGGATCATATGCGATGACATGCATATGCAAGCCAATCGCGCGATCCGCGACAAGCGAACCGATATTGCCGCAGCCGATGACGCCAAGCACCTTGCCAGTGATCTCGACGCCCATGAAGCGATTCTTCTCCCATTTGCCGGCCTGGGTCGAGGCATCGGCGTTAGAGATCTGGCGCGCGAGCGCAAACATCAAGGCGATTGCATGTTCGGCTGTGGTGATGGAATTGCCGAACGGCGTATTCATCACGATGACGCCCTTTGCGGTCGCCGCAGGGATATCGACATTGTCGACGCCAATGCCGGCGCGACCGATGACTCGGAGCTTCGCCGCCTTTTCAAGAATCTTGGCTGTAACCTTTGTCGCTGAGCGAATCGCAAGGCCATCAAAATTGCCGATGATCTCGGCGAGTTTGTCTTCATCCTTGCCGACGTTGGGCTGGAAATCGACCTCGACACCGCGCGCCTTGAAAATCGCGATCGCGGCGGGCGAGAGAGCATCGGAGATGAGGACGCGTGGAGCCATGGTGGTTCTCCAAAATGTTGGCGCAAGCCTTTTACGGCGGGACGAAAGACCTCGCCTTGCACGGTATGCCAAACGTAAGGATGCGGCCCATTAGCGGGGTCGATCGGACCTCTCCCCGACGCCGCCGTCGTCAAACCGTCTCATTCATTTGGGGCTACGGCGAACGCGGACATGCTTCGCTGCGGCATGCAAGCCTTGAACCAGCGATCCAAGCGCCGACGATGCATCTTGTGCTGCTTGGGTTGAGCCAAGCTATCGTGGTTGTCGCCGAGATGGGGACCCAGACGGGCGCCCTCTGGAAAAAGTCATGCTTTGGCGAGATCGTCCTTCGCTGTTGCGTAGGCGAAATCGAGCCAAGGCGTCAGCGCCTCTATATCCTTCGTGTCGACCGTCGCGCCGCACCAGATCCGAAGGCCGGGCGGCGCATCGCGATAGGCGCCGACATCAAAGGCGACTTTTTCTTTTTCGAGCAGGCTCGCGAGTGATTTCGCAAAGGAAGCCTGGGCATCCGGCGCGAGCTCGGTGATGGCCGGGTCGACGACCTCGAGGCAAACACTGGTGTTCGATCGGATTGTCGCGTCCTTGGCGAGGAAATCGACCCAGGGCGTCTTCGCCACCCAATCAGCCAACGCTTTCGTGTTGGCATCGGCGCGGGCAATCAATGCGTCGAGGCCGCCAAGCGATTTCCCCCAATTCAGGGCATCGATATAGTCCTCGACGCAGAGCATCGAGGGCGTATTGATGGTCTCATGCTCGAAGATGCCTTCGATCAGCTTGCCGCCGCTCGTCATACGGAAGATTTTTGGCAATGGCCAAGGCGGTGTATAGCTGAGGAGTCTCTCCGCAGCGCGCGGCGAAAGAATTAGCATGCCATGTCCCGCCTCGCCGCCAAGCACTTTCTGCCAGGAGAAAGTGACGATCTCGAGCTTCGGCCAATCGAGTCTCTGGGCAAAGGCGGCGGAAGTTGCATCGCAGATCGTCAAGCCCTTGCGGCCGGCGGCGATCCAATCGCCATTGGGGACACGCACGCCAGACGTCGTTCCATTCCAGGTGAAAACGACATCATTGTCGAAATTGACGGTCTTGAGATCGACGATCTCGCCATAGCCCGCTTTCAGATGCGGACGTCTTTCAGCTTTAATTGCTTGACGATATCGGTGACCCAGCCTTCGCCAAAAGACTCCCAGGCGAGCACATCGACGCCGCGTTGGCCGAGCAAAGACCAAAGGGCCATTTCGACTGCACCGGTATCCGAGCCGGGAACGATACCGATGCGATAATCGGCGGGGACCCGCAGAATCTCGCGGGTGAGCTCGACGCCGAGCTTCAGCCTGGTCTTGGCAGCCTTGGCCCGGTGCGAGCGACCGAGCGGTGCATCTTGGAGGTTTTGGATTTGCCAGCCAGGGCGCTTTGCGCAAGGTCCAGACGAGAAATACGGGCGCACCGGCCGCGCCAGGGGAGCCGTCATATTCATGATAACCATCCTTTCAGATGGCGCCTTTCGTGCGGAAAAGGCATCCCGTTGGAAGGCTGTGGCCGACGGTCCGCGCGGCAAGCCGAAGATCCGGCACCTTCTGCNNAGGGATAGTGCTCCTCTGGCCGGAGATGGAGCTCATGACTCCCCTCATTTTCAGATTGTCCCAAAAGCATCGGCGAAGACGGAAAGTTCGGCGAGCATAGCGGCGAACCTCACGTGTTAATCAGCACATGAGTAGGTAGAGCTTTTTTGACTATGCATGTTTAGAGTCTGTCCGTCGCACTCGACTCTAAGGGTCGCTATCGAATACCGTTGGGCAGATGGACATTTTCGATCTCATCCGGCGGCCGAAAGGAT
>PLUZ01000108.1 GCA_003162995.1 Methylocapsa sp.
TGCATATTAGCGTCGCGGGAAGATGACCGGGAGGCGGAAGCCGGAATAACGCCCCCCGGCCTTTGTGGCGAGCATGACGAACCAAGCGCAGAGGCCCACAGGGAACCCCACGCTCGGCATCGCCACGACCGGCTCAGCCCGCAAGCTGCATTTCTGTCATTGCCGATTTTAAGCTCACTTTCTCTGTTAGCGGAAGATGATCGGATGATTGCCGGGCAAACGGGGTGTCGTAAACCGCCAGGTCAGTAACCAAGCCTGCTGGCCAGCCGAGAATGCGGTCAAGCGCAAAGATAGGCCGTCGAGAAGGAAAGCTAAGAATTGACGGTGCAACCCCAAACGTCGGCTCAAGAACGCCAAGCGCCGAACGGCGGCGCCGGCGCCACTCATTGAGATCCCCGAGCAAGATGGTCGGCATAGGAGGCAAGTCCAAGAACGCCGTCAGGAGTGCGCCGACCTGATCCACTCTTGAAAGACGAAACAATCCGAGGTGAGCAGCAATAACGCGGAACTCCCCTTCGCCGAGGTTCAGCTCAGCGACAATCGCCCCGCGGGGCTCGACCCCGGGCAACTTCAAACGTGATCGACGATAGAATATCGGCTCTCCGCGCACGAGAAGAGCATTGCCGTGCCAGCCATGGCCATGAGGAACGTCTGATTGTACGAGAAGCTGCATTCCTGTTTCACGCTGGATCGCCGCGGGATCGAGAAGCCCACTTCTTTGGCCGAAGCGATGATCAACCTCCTGAAGGGCGATGACGTCGGCGCCAATGTCAGCGATTACGTCGATGATGCGATCCGGTCGGATTATTCCATCCGCGCCTCTACATTTGTGGATGTTGTATGATGCAACCTTCACGGTGACCTCAATTCGTTGTTTTCATATATAGGGCATCAAGAGCGGCGCCGCTGCATCACGAAGCTTCACGATGAGCCAACGGTTGCCGATTTGCTCCAAAGTGATCGGGTCAATGCACCGCGTGTCGATGATTCCGGCCAACTGGTTTGCAAGATCCGTATTCGTAAAGCTCCACAGTCAGCTCGAAATTGAGGCGAAGGCTTCGCATGTCCCAATTCGCGCTGCCAATGAGGCTCCAGTTGCCATCAATCGTCATCAGCTTCGTATGGTCGAACAGTGGAGGACCCCGCCAGAGATGACACCCTGTCTGCCCCTGTCTGCCCCTGTCTGCAATAAACGCTTGACATGCGTTTTGGCCGCCCACGCAACCAGCCGCTGGTTGTTGAAAGCCGGCAAGACGAGATCCACCTCCACGCCGCGTAGAGCGGCCAATTGGAGTGCGGTCACAAGTTGCTCATCGGGCAAAAAATACGGTGTTGCGATCTTGACGGAATGACGCGCCAAATTAATTGCGGACAAAAGGACGAGAACCAACTGATCGACTTCTTGGTCCGGCCCGGCGACAATCGTTCGTGCTGCGCCTCCATCGCTCGGCGTTGCTTTACGCAACGCATCGGTCTCGATCGGCATTTCGGCCGTTGTAAATGACCAGTCGTCTTCGAAATCTTGTTCAATCTGCCGGACAACCGCCCCCTCGACGCGAAAGTGCAAGTCGCGCACCGGCGCTTTTGGCCGCGGCCCGATCAGGTTCTCCGCACCAATATTTAAGCCCCCGACGAAGGCCATATCGCCATCGACGACCAGGCTTTTCTTATGTAAACGCAAATCCAGCACAGGCATCTTCCACGGCAACGTCGAATGCAGGAAGCGGGCAACTGGAACACCCAGTTTGCGCAGGTGACGATAGGCGGAGGAGCACAAAAAGCCGCCGCCAAATCCATCGATCAGAACGCGAATTCTGACCCCTCTGCGATGGGCCCTGACCAATGCACCAATGAATTGCAGACCGAGTTCATCGGTGCGGAAGATATAGGTGGAGAGCCCAATCCTGAATTTGGCGCCCTCGATGGCGGCGAGCATCTGCGGATAAGCCTCATCTCCGCAATTGAGAACCCCGCCTACCTTGCCGATTTCGATGTCTTGGCCGGTGATGTTCCGGACGGCGATCTTCAGGCGCTCAATAGGATCAGTCGAAGAAATGTCGCTCGTTACAAGAGGGCCAATATTACGAACGGATCCGATCAATCGACGCGCAGGGCGTTTCACGCGATTGATGCCAAAGCCGACATACAGGGGCGCTCCAGAAACTGGAGCCAGCCACGCCATCCCGATCCATCCGATTGCTGCAGGACCGTCGCGTTTACTGATCAACGTGTGAACTGTAACCGCCCCGGCTATGACGAAATGGAGGACGCCTACAACGAGCGCACGACTTTCAAGCAATCAAACGTCATGAAAGTTCAACAGGGTTAACAGGGGTTACCTCGGAAAAGGGAATAAAAAGGGCTGTGGTGCAAAGTTGCCTATTTGAGGCTAAATCCTACAATCAGGTACTGAATAATCAATGGCTTGCGAGCCTCAACTTTCCTTGTTTTAGGTAATTTGCACCAGAGCCGAAAATAGCAGGCTCGGCCTTGGCCCAGGCCACGCACAAGCCGATAAACTCCAGCAAGGGCGAGTCGTTTTTTGATTGGCCATGCATTCTGAACCGCCGCTTTTTCGCGCGGCGGGAGGCGGCGTCGTCATGGGAGCGAGTTGGTCCGTACCGCCTTCTCCATGCCGCGTCACGTGGAAGCAGGCCCGGTGCCCTGTGAGCCTCAGCACCACGGCGCCGATCGCCTCAGCGCCACCCTTTCGCGCCCGAAGCAAAAGATGCGACAGAACCAAAAGAAATGTTATTATTTCTTTTGGTTTCTGAGGCGACCATGTCAGCTCATGTATTCGAAGTGCTCTCACGAGCCCGCAATGAAATTGAGGTATGCCACACGGCGGAGGGCCACCGCTTCAAGTTTTTTGTCCTCACGAATGCGCACGGCAAGAGAATCTTGTCTGAATCGGTCGAGGTTATTGCCAAAGAAGGCGCTACCCATACGCCGGAGTTTTATTCCGGCAGTGCTCGCGCTTTCGCCATCACGGTGGCCCATCGGTCTCACGTAATTGATTGACTTCATCCGCGTCGGTGGCACGACCGATGAGGTGAAGGAAAAGAAGGATCGCGTCGAAGATGCGCTCAACGCAACCCGTGCGGCCGTTGAAGAAGGCGTCCTGCCCGGCGGCCGCATTGCCCTCCTGCGCGACATCCCCGTCGCTGGCCAATCTGAAGCCTATCAACGACGATGAGAAGACCGGCATCGACAACGTGCGGCGCGCCCTCGTGACGCCGGCCAAGCAGATCATCGACAATGCCGGCGGTGACGCCGCGGTCGTGATCGGCAAGCTGCCCGAGGCGAAGGATTACGCCTACGGGTTTGACGCTCAGATCGGCGAATATGCCGACCTCGTCAAGAAAGGCATCGTCGACCCGACCAAGGTCGTCCGCACCGCCCTTCAGGATGCGGCCTCGGTCGCCGGCCTGCTCATCACCACCGAGGCTATGATCGCCGAGTTGCCGAAGAGGGACGCTCCCGCCATGCCGCCCGGCGGCGGGATGGACTACCGATCAAGGTGGCGCCCGCTCCCGGGGGCAACCCGCCGCCGAATCTGCCCCGAGCCCGTGTGTTCGCGACCCGTTTTTTCTGCGCCGCCCCCTCGATCATCCCGGGTTCGGCGGACGGCGCCAACGACGGTGACGTAGACCGAATTGAAAAGCAGCAACGCCGCTTCTCTCGCCGCTTCAACAGACACAGCCCATGCGCAAGACTTCGAGCTGTTGCCCTATAGTTCGCAAAGATGGAGGAGCCAGTGCGTATCGATCGATGCAACAACATCACGGATTTCCGCTCGATGGCACGCCGGAGACTGCCGGGGCCCATCTTCCATTACATCGACGGCGCGGCGGACGATGAGGTCACGTATCGGAGAAATACCGAAGCCTACGAGCGGTGCGATCTGGTGCCCAACGTTCTCGCGGGTATCGAAAGCATCGACATGTCGATAACCGTCATGGGGCAGAAAATAGACATGCCCCTGTTCTGTGCACCGACTGCGCTTCAGCGGCTGTTCCACCATGACGGTGAAAGGGCGGTCGCCAAGGCTGCCGAGAAGTTCGGCACCATGTTCGGCATTTCGTCCTTGGGGACGATAAGCATCGAGGCGGTCTCTACGATCAGAACGCCGAAACTCTTCCAACTATATTTCCATAAGGACAGAGGCCTAACCAACAGCATGATCGAGCGGTGCGTCGCCGCAAATTTCGACGTTCTGGCGCTGACCGTTGATACAATCACGGGCGGAAACCGGGAACGCGACTTGCGGACCGGCTTCACCTCGCCCCCGCGCTTGACGCTCAAAAGCCTCCTCAGCTTCGCCATGCACCCAAGGTGGGCGGCCAACTATTTCATGCGCGAGAAGTTCGAGCTGCCCCAACTGAAGGACTACGTGAAAGAGGGTTCGAGCATCTCGGTATCCATCGGCGACTATTTCAGCACGATGCTCGACGAATCAATGAACTGGCAAGACGCCGAGGATGTCCGCAAGAAATGGGGCAAGCAGTTCTGTCTCAAGGGCATCATGAGCGTTGCGGACGCAAAGCGTGCCGTGGACATCGGCGCGACCGGCATCATGGTGTCCAATCATGGCGGGCGTCAGCTCGACGGGTCGAGGAGCCCGTTTGACCAGCTCGCCGAGA
>PLUZ01000475.1 GCA_003162995.1 Methylocapsa sp.
CCCATTGTGACGGTGAAATCCTTGACCGTGTTCCCAGGGATATTCGAATTTAAGGCACGATATTGCACCTGCACACCAAGTCCGAACTTATCCTGGATCGGAATGTCGAGGCCTATTCCCACGTGCCATTCAAGGTCACGTTCGGTGGTGAACGGATCGGTTGCCGGGTCGGGCTGCCGGTAGAGCCAGGGGGAAACACCAAGGGAGGGTGTCACAATCCAGCTACGCCCTCCCCACGGCGAGGAGACCGAGCAAGGAACCCAAAGGTCAAAGGCATATCTGTCATAGCTATACCAGGGTGAGGCATCGTCGCTGTGATAGAAGGCTATTCTTGCTAGCCAGCGCACACCCTCGATGATCTGGCCAGCGGCCGGCAGAGCAACAGCCAGCAGAGTACCGTCCAGTCCCGAGGCCAAGGGATAAAGGGTGGAGTTACGATAGTCTAAGCCGCGAAACTCGACATAGGGATCGAATGCAACATTGGCCCAATTAAAATGCATCGTGACGCCGCCGCCGATACTTCCAAGGTAGGCTGCGTCTGCAAGCGTCGCCCCGGTGGCAGCCACATAGGGCTTGATGGAGGCGCCACTCAATGTATCTTGAAAAATGCCGAAGCGCGGACCGGCGCGGATATCGAGGAATCCCGTGTCTACCGAACTCACCGTGAACTGCTGTGCGTCATAGGCGACAATATTTGCTTCAAACACATCCCCATTCTGATTGCCAAAGTCGTGAACGTAATTCAGTCCAAGAATACCGAACCAGTTCCCGTCAGGCTGGGGAGCGAATAGGCTGTTGATCGGACGCGTTGCGCCGGGGAGCGATTGCTGACTTGGGCCATAGGTCGCGTTTGTCTGATAGCGGAAGCCTGTCTGGGCATAGCCGCTCAACTGGTCCGGTTGCAACTTTTTTTCAATCGCGTCGAGATACTCCTGAGCGTGCTGCTGCATTTCCGGCGTCGCGTCCGCAGCAGTTTGCACGGTTTGAAAATACCCGCGCGCCATCTCGTAGGACCCCAGGCGAAAATACAGCGTCCCAAGTTCAAACCTCACACGAGACAGCTTGGGGTTGAAGAAGAGGAGCCGCTCCAGAGCGCCAATTGAGGCCTCGATATCGCCCGTCTGCTCGGTGCTCACAGTATATCGGAGAGTCGTGTCAAGATTGGACGGCTTGCTCAGCATTGTCTGAAACAGCGGGTTCTCGCCGAATGGCCCGGGTGTGGTTTGGGCACGCGCGGGAGCATCCGGTAGGACGCCGATACCCAAAAGCGCGATCGTCCCAGATATAATCGCAATTTGCCTTAGAGATTGAAGTGCCATCACGACCTGTTAGCCTGACTGACCGTTTCCTCGATCGCCAAAGCCAATTACCCCCGATTACTGGGCGATAGTCACTCGCGGTGGATCCGGCGAACCGGATGGCAACGCAAAGCCGCAGCCACGTCAAGTCGAGACGAAGCATCATTGTGCAAAGACTCGATATTCTTGCCCAGTGTGGTATCGCGGCCACAAAGTGCGCTCTGAACGAGAGCACTATGGCGATCTGCCACAGATGAAGGCGCCCCCGCCGGTAGCGCGGCCATGGAGTTTAGGTGTCATAACAAATCGGGAGTGAAAAGGCTGAGCGAAGTGGGGTGCGAGGCCACGTTATGCGCCTGGTAAATCTCACTCTGAAGTCGCCTTTTGATGTGGCACTTCCCTTGGAAGATCTCCCGCAAAGCTGATCGTTTCACCGGTGGGCGATAATACGCCGAAGCCTTGATTAATTGCGGCAAACATCTGGTAAAAACCAGACAAGACCACCAATTCGACAAAGGCTTCTACACCGTATTCCTGAATGATCTGGTCTTGAAGTGCATTCGGAACATCCTTCCAAGGCAGTGTGGCGGCCAACACCTTGGCGACAAGGCCGTAGGGCGCCTGGAACACCCCGTCTGAAATTCCGTGCTCTTGGAGGGTAGTGATGACGGACGCCGGGACCCCCGCCGCTTCAGCGTGCTTGACGTGATCAATCCATTCGAATGCGGCTCCCGTACTTCTGGCGACACTTAGGACCACAAACTGATAAATATTGCGGGGAAGATGCCCTTGGAACTTTAGGTAAAAGCCCAAGTCTTCGATTTTCGCGCAGAGTTTCGGGTGGTTCATCAACGCCGAATAGGGCCCCCCAAAACCGGCGCCCTGTGCTTTGCGCCGCTCAACCATCCCGTTGTACAGCGCGAGGTCCGGCGGCGAGAGTTTGGAAGGATCAAAAGGCAGGTGGCCCATGAACGCCTCTCTCTTACTCGTGGTAGGAATAGGCGGCATTGGCCGATGCCCAGTCCTTCACCGGCGTTGCGAAGGCCTTGCCAGCCTTTACATCGATAAGGCATGGGCCGGCGCCAGCCAGTGCACGCTCAAAGGCGCCGGCTAGATCAGCCGGCTCTCGCACCGTTTCTCCCCGGCACCCCAAAGCTTTGGCAAAAGCCGCCCAGTCGTGATCGGGCAGACTGGTCAATTCGTCGGGCACTGGACCGAGCGTATGCGCACGCAGCCAGACATTGCCAAGGGCCGCGTTGTTGATCACAACAAATATGATTGGCAGCTGATAGCGCGCCGCGGTGGAGACCTCAATGCCGTTCATGCGCATACATCCGTCGCCAGTGATGACCGCGACTCTGCGCTCCGGCTGCGCGCACTGAACGCCAGATGCCGCAGCGATGGCCCAGCCCATCGGTCCGAGGTTGGTCGCCGAAATATAGGTACGGGGTTCGTAAGCTTCCCAGTAGTGACCGGCGAAGGCGCGATGGGCGCCGGAATCTACAACCAGGACGCCGTCACGGGGGAAAACCCTTCTCAGTTCGCTGATGACCCGCGCTGGATGGATGGGTGCGGCAGCGCTGACGCAGTTTTCGATATCTTGCAAGCGGGCTTTTGAACGAATGCCCGACAGCCAGGCGGCTCTTTCCGCGACTGTCTGCTGTAGCGTGGGCCTGAGTTTGTCACTCTGACTGAGCAAATAGGTAAGATAGGCCCTGCAATCCCCAATGACGCCGCCGCTTTGCGTATGCGTGCCAATGCTCACCGGCGCGAGATTGACGCATATCGTGGTGCTTGGCGCAAGTCGAAGCGCCCAATGCATCGTGTCGCGTTCATTCAATCCTGACCCCAAAACGACCAAAAGGTCGGGCGGCACATCAAGCAAGGCGGAGACCGAATGATGGGTGCCGGCGTAACCGAACACGCCCAAGGAGAGCGGATGATCCTCTGGGAAGACGCCTTTGGCTCTGAGCGTCGTGGCGACCGGTATTTGCCAGAGCTCAGCGAATTGTCGAAGCGGTTGCGACGCGTTAGCGTGCTCGACTCCGGCACCGGCCAGAATCACGATCTTTGCGGGCGGCTTCCCGCTGGCAGAGCCAATAAAATGCCGGAGTGATGATTCCGCGAGTTTCAGAGAAAGCGTGGCAGGATCGGCGAGATCGGGTTCCAATCTTGTGTAGTGGACCGACAGTTCGCCGGTGAGGCTATCTTGGGGCAAAGAGAGATGCACCGGGCCAGTGGGCTGGGTTCGTAGCAGCAACATCGCGTGCTTGAACAGATGCGGCAAATTTCTTGGGTTATCGATCGACGAGGAATAACGGACGACCGGTTTGACGATCTCGACGTCATCGAGCGTCTGCGGACTGGCGTCCTGAAACATGCCCAGGCCTTCAACAAGCGTGCTGACCTCGCCACTCATCAATAAGACTGGTGAACCGTCACTTTGCGCGGTGGCGAGCGCCGTCACAGTGTTCGCAAGGCCGGGCCCACCGATGCACAAAGCGGCGCCGAATTTTCCGCTCGCTCGCGCGTAGCCATCTGCCATATAGGCTGCTCCGCCCTCTTGCGCAGCAACAATCGGCCTCAACGCTTTTTGTCTGCCAAGGGCGGGGAGAAAGGGGTCAACCAATCCACCCGGTACCATGAACAAATGATCGATTTCTTCTAAAGCCAAGGCGTCAAGAATGAAATCCGTTCCGAGCAGCATCGCTTACTCCGCTTCAAATCTCGCCCAAGCCATCAAATTGTTGTCCGGCGCGACGGGTTGATTCGCAATGGGGAAAATTATGATGACGGTGTATATAAATATTTTCGTACCTCATCTTGTGCCGATTGGGATAAGCTGCAACGGTTGTTCTTATTCTGAACCAGCAAACGTGGCGGAATGTTCCGAAGCACACCAGTTCGGCAAGTCGTACCAGCTGGTCTCCGGCT
>PLUZ01000262.1:0-1687 GCA_003162995.1 Methylocapsa sp.
GATCGAAATCCGTGCAGGCCTTTCGGCTCGCAATGTAGCCAATTCCGGAAGTATGCACGGCGGGAGCCAGTCGCAATGCGGTACTCGGTCTAGGCATGGCTGTCAGCGTGGCAGCCAGCATTCGGCTGCGACATCGGCATCAGCGAATATCGCCTCCTTGACCCCGGTACTCGTTCGGAGATCCCGTATTATTGTAGGCGGNNGTGCGATTGAGGACCAGCCAATCCTTGCCGTCGCGCGTCGAGACTTTCAGCTCCTTGAAGGGAATCACCACGTCTTTCTGACCAACGCCAAGGAACCCGCCGACGCTGATGATCGCGGCCGTTACGTTGCCGTTGCTATCGATCATAAGATTGGTGATGTCGCCGATCTTGTGTTCCGAAGGATCATAAACATTCGCCTTATAGATGTCGGAGGCGAGCCAATTGTTCGTCGAAAGCGACGACGAAGGATTGGTGACGACCGAGCGTCCAGTCGCGGGTTCTCTGGTCATCGTGGTCTCTGCAAAAGTGAGACCGCTAGCGAAAGCAAGGATTGAGGCTGACACGGCGAGCGTCTTTAACATAACAGATTCTCCTTTGCTGTTGCGACACCACATTGGGGTCGACTCGGAAACGTCGCGGCCAGACCTTGGTTCCCATCGGCAAGCCAAGCCAGAAAAGCGCATCACGGCCATTTGGGCTGCGCGCATCGGCCAGCATCTAGCCGGTCATCGTGGTCGGTCGCATTGTCGAGTTCGCGGTGTGGGCGAGCAAACCGGCATCGGAGGTGACCACCGATCCGCGGAACTGAACCATGAGCCACCGGTCGAAACCAAGCCTGAGAACTTCGCCACTCGTTTCACCCGGCGGGTCCGGCATTGCCGCCATGTTGAAGAATTCCACAACGCGAACCCCGATGCGCAATGCCTCACGCCTCAATCCCGGCAAAGGCTCAAAGCGGCGCGCCAGTCCTGCCAAACAGCTTTCCTGGCTTCGTCCAACATCAATCGCCTCTCACACACCAAGCGCGGTAGGCAAGCCTCCAGTGCTTCCTTCTCCACGACCTCATTCTCTGGCTCCAACCGGAAATTTTTCGGATCATCCGGCGCCCCCCCGAGACTGAGCGGGATAATGTNNCAGCCCAGCCGGCGGCGCGAAGCTTGTCCCGCTTGATTTGATCCATCACGCGAAGAGGTGGGCGAACCGCCTTAGTCCAGTCCGGCTTGCAGATCGTGCGGCCGATCGTCGCTTGCGTGACCGCCGGGTTGACGGGAAGTTCTTCGGCAAAGGCGGGCGCGACGAAAATTAACAAGGCGATGGGAACGTGCTTCATAGGGAACTCAAAACCATTGGACGCGATCTGGTCGGCGCGATCTATGCGAAGCGGGCGGCGACGGGTGGTAATTGATGGATGCCNNTGTCGGAAATCAAATCCGAACACTGATGGTGTAACACGCGTAACCTGGAAAACAATATGCGGAGTTAGAGCTGGATTTTCTTTTGGCTGGTTCTCGAGACCTTCACCCACCTGGGGCGCGACGCTCGGCTAGAGCGGTGGATTGCCTGCTCTGGCCGGACCAATGGTGGCTGTAAGCACCTGCAATGAACCATCCTCCAGTTTCACTCCGGTCATCGTAACCGCCGAGCCGACCCTGATGTCGGTCATAAGGGGGCGCACACCTCTGTCCGACGATCCCGACCGAATA
>PLUZ01000262.1:1760-3289 GCA_003162995.1 Methylocapsa sp.
TGTTCGTTCATGCCGGTAATGGTGGACTTTATGTTGGTCCAAGCGCGATGCATCGACCCACTTACCGAACCGCCCTGCGCGGGCTGCCCGCCGAGACCACGAACCTTAGCTTCCAGTTCCGCAGCGCCCTCGGCACAGCGTCGGGCCGCTGCTTCGAACAGCGTCTTGAGATTCGGACTAGTAACTCCCTGGGCGCATGTACGGAAGCCTTGCTCTCCATCTCTGCTCGTTTCTATTAAATCGTTCATCGTCTTGATCACGTCATTAGTGTTCATTGTCATTATTTCGTTCCATTCTTTTGCATGAACTGCCCCCGAGGGCGCTTTCCGACGTACGTTGAAGAGCTGGCGACCTGAAAGGTTCCCGTTTGAATGGGCTTCATACCGGAAGACTGTTCAATCTAGCGTTTGCGCTTTCCGTAGCTTGAACCATGTCCTTGAGCACACAACGGGCAGGTAGGGCAGGTCATTTCGCCGACTCGAAATTCTTGTCTTTGAATTTGGCGCGACGTTGCGTGATCGAAGAAGAAGCGCAGCATCTCACGACTGGCATCCGGCCCGCGTGGCACCGTATAGGAGCCGGCTGAACTTCCACCCGACCAAGCGTGGCCGGCTCCGTGCAGCACCCAATGCTCGAGGACGGGCTGCCCGGCCGGATCCGTCTGGACTGTGCGCGTATAGGCCATTCCACCAGCAGATTCGCCCGTGCTGATCTCGCTATCGAACTCGGCTCCGCCTTGGGATTGCGCGATGACCTGGTCGCCGTTCGCCGGGTGCACTGTCTTGTCCCCGTCGCCATGGAAGACGATGGTCGGCACCGGACGTGGTACTCTGCCGTGTTGCTGCGGTCCGTTCGACCGAAGTACCCCGCCCTGCCGCATTGCGGTGAAGGCGGAGGGCATGTCGACGGCAGCGCCGCACGCCAAACCAGAATGAACGCCAACGGCCGCGTATAGGTCCGGGTAAACTGATCCCATGATGGCGGCTGTTGCGCCGCCTGCGGAAAGTCCTGCGATGTAGACGCGTTTGGGGTCGACGGGGAAGTCCTGCAAGATCTGGCGCGTGATGCCCGCGATCAGCGAAGGTTCCCCCGTATCGCGCTGCTGGTCGCTGGCGTTGAACCAGTTCCAGCATTTTGAGACGTTGGCGGACTGGCTCTGTGCCGGATAGGCGACCAGAAACATCTGTTTTTCCGCCAGTTCATTCATTCGCGTGCCAGCCGCAAAATCGTCTGGTGACTGAGTGCAGCCGTGCATCATAACGACAAGCGGAAGGGACTGCTGGTCGTTATAGCCGCTCGGAACGTAGAGTTTGTAGGCTCGGGTTCCCGCTGCGTTGCTATAAAGGTACTCTTCGAAACGTGCCCCCGCAGGCAGACTGGCAGCAGGGGCTTTTGCAAGTGACGAGCCCAGTCCGCTCATCCCAGGTAAGGAACCAAGCTGCCCAACCTGATCAAGGAACCCGCGCATCGCGTCTGGCATCTCTATCCCAGCCGAGCCGCCCGAGATCTCTTTTGCAAAGCCGTCCTTG